>NZ_DATGNR010000076.1:0-5808 GCF_035306605.1 Xanthomarina sp.
CCTAAACCTGAAGGTTTTGTAGAAAGACCTCCAAGAGATAACAACAGTAGAGACAACAATAGAGGATCTCGTGATAACAATCGTGGACGTGATAACAACAGACGCGACGATAGAAAACCAAGAGAAGATAAGAGAGACTAAATTCTTTTATATCCTATAAACTAAAGCCCATCAAAATAAAACTTGATGGGCTTTTTTCATTTCTTCAAGACGGAAAAACCTCAAAAAACACCGAGAATCAATAAAAAGCAACATTTTTTCTTAAAAAAAGATTAAAAAGAATCCAAAAATCAACTATTGCCGTACATCTTAGTATAAACACTAATAAAACGACATAAAGCATTCATGGATTCAAAAATAACAACTTCAAAAAGCCTAGAAACTAACACCAAATCAAGAATTCAAAAACTTATAAACTATTTAAGTTTTGCTTCCAATGATGAAGGGGAACCTAAAAGTTCTTACAATAAAATCACCTTACTGGGCACCCTCATTTTAATTACCATAGGAGTTTATTTGTTTTCTATATTCTATGTCGATTTTGAAAAATTTAATGCAGCTCGTAAAACCTCCATAATCGGATATACGTTTTTAGTTATTGCCGGAATTCTCTTTGTGTTTAAAGCATTTTATTTTCTTTATATCGGTTTTAGATACTTTAAATACAAACCCATTGAGTCCGTTTCTAACGAAGAATTACCTACTGTTACCATCATTGTTCCTGCCTATAACGAAAGCAAACAAGTTTGGGATACCCTTATGAGTTTAGCAGAAAGTGATTATCCAACAGAAAAAATGCAACTGTTAGCAATTGATGATGGTAGCTTAGATGACACTTGGGATTGGATGGTAAATGCCAAAAAGCGTCTTGGAGACCGTTTAGAAATACTTAAACAACCAAAAAACAAAGGAAAACGTCATGCCCTATACCGTGGATTTAATTTAGGAACAGGTGATGTTTTTGTTACTGTTGATAGTGACTCCATCGTTACAACAGACACCCTAAGAAATTTAGTAAGTCCATTTGTAAAAGATGAAAAATGTGGTGCCGTTGCAGGAAACATCCGAGTTTTAAACAATAAAAAAGAAATGCTTCCCAAAATGCTGGATGTAAGCTTTGTTATGAGTTTTGAATTTGTACGCTCTGCGGAAAGTACCTTAAACTCGGTATTATGTACGCCAGGAGCATTGGCTGCCTACCGAAGCACAGACGTTTATGCCTGTTTACCAGAGTGGATCAACCAAACGTTTATGGGGCAACCATCAGATATTGGAGAAGATCGCGCCATGACCAACATGATATTAAAACAAGGAAAACATGTGTTATTTCAAAGAAACGCTGTGGCCTACACCAATGTACCTGAAGGATACACAGGACTTTATAAAATGTTTATCAGATGGGGAAGAAGTAATGTTAGAGAAAACTTAGTGATGTCTAAATATGTGTTTACCAACTTTAGAGAAGGTAATAAATTTGGTAGTCGTTTACTATTTATCAGTCAATTCTCTCGCATAATCATGAGTTACCCTTTTGTGATTTTTATGCTGTTTTTCGTTTTAACGCATCCATTTTTATTTCTAGGATCCACCTTATTAAGCATTTTAGTCACTTCTACATTTTCGGTTATCTTCTATTCACATCGATACGAAATAAAAGAATCCATTTGGGCTTATACCTATAGCATTCTATACACGTTTGGCCTATTTTGGATTACACCATATGCCATAGCTACAGCAAGTAGAAGAGGCTGGCTAACCCGTGGTTTAGCAGAAAAAAGATAAGTAAAACCTATCCTAATTTACACAAAAAAGAGCCTAACATGAATTTGTTAGGCTCTTTTTTATAAAACAACTTATCGGCTACAAACCAACTTACCAACGCCTTTTTCAGACAAGCTGTCACCTTTTTGTCAATTATATCAAAAGCAGGTATTGCACAATTACTAATTAAACAGGTATATTATTGATGATTTCGCAAATATACGCCTCAAATATCATGTAAATAAGATTTATTGAAATTAAATCCCGATTTCGGGTGTTCCGTACAGTCCTTGCACTGTATATAGAAATTAACATAGTTAATCAATATATTATAACGATATGAAATTATTAGTAATTGGTGCCGGTAACATGGGTTTAACCTATTCTGAGGGGATGTCAAAGTCACCTCTTTTAGGAAAACACAAACTCAAAATTTACGATACCGACCCAAAAAAGATTACCACATTAAGTAAAGAACCTCTTTTTGATGTTTACGACAATTTAGAAGCTTGCTTACCAAAAGCAGACATTGTTTTTATTGCTGTAAAACCCTATCATTCCGAAGCCTTATTTAAAAACATGAAGACACACATTAACAACCAGCAACTATTTGTGTCGTTAATGGCAGGTGTAACTATAGGAACTATTCAAGAGCAGCTAGGTGCCAAAAAAGTGGTCCGGGCCATGCCTAATCTCCCAGCCAAAGTTGGTAAAGGCGTTACCTCCTACACCGAATCCAAAGATGTTTCCAAGGTAGAACTTATAATAGTTCGTAATTTATTGGATACCACAGGAACATCCATACATGTAAATACCGAAAAATTTATTGATGCCTCTACAGGTATTTCGGGTAGCGGCCCTGCCTATGTGTTTTACTTTATGCAATCCATGTTGGATGCCGCTTTAAAAATGGGGTTTTCAGATTACGATTCCAAAGTATTGGTAAGTAACACCTTTGAAGGTGCTATCGAATTATTCAACCAATCGGATATTTCACCAGAAATGTGGATTAGTCGCGTAGCATCAAAAGGTGGGACCACGCAAGCAGCCATAGACTCTATGGACGACAATAATGTAAAACAACTCATTCAAGATGCCGCATATGCCGCTTTTGATAGAGCAATAGAATTAGGACAAGAAAAATAATATGGACGACGACATTAAGCGCGTAGTAGTAAAAGTAGGAACAAATGTATTAACCAATAAAGACAACCGCATTTTAGGCCCGGTTTTAAGGGAATTAGTGCGCCAAATAGCCGTATTATATGAACGCGACGTGATGGTGGTTTTAGTATCTTCAGGGTCGGCTATTGCGGGAAAGGAAGTTTTAGGCGACATGAATATCACCGATAAATCCATTAGACGCCAAGTATATTCAGCTGTTGGCCAACCGCGAATGATGCGCCATTACTATAGTTTATTTCACGACTATGGTATGCGTTGTGCACAAGTTTTAGCAACAAAACGAGATTTCGATCCTGGAAAACATCGAGAGAATATGATTAACTGCTATGAAGGTTTGTTATCGGAAGGCATTGTACCCATAGCCAATGAGGATGATGCAGTTTCCATTACCATGTCTATGTTTTCTGACAATGATGAGTTAGCCAGCTTGGTAGCCGAATTGATCGATGCCGACCGTTTAATTATACTATCGGATCCAGAAGGTCTTTACACAGGACATCCTGATGATGAAGATTCCATAAGGATTAAAGAAGTTTCATTTAATCAAAATGTGGAACAATACGTAAAAGCTTCGGGTAAAAAAGAAGGTGAAGGTCGTGGCGGCATGGCATCGAAATTACGTATTGCGAAAGGAACTGCACAAAAGAACATTCCAACGTATATAGCCAATGGAAAGCGGGCAAATGTAATTGTTGACATTCTTGACAACAAGGAAGTAGGAACAAAATTTATTCAATAAAAACAACATTTATGGAATTATTACATACAGATAAAAAAAATAACGTTTTAAATTCAATGATTCACATTATTGAAAGAGAACGCAACAATATAATTAAAGCAAACCAACAAGATTTAGCTGCTTTTAACAAAGAAGATCAAGCTTTATACGACCGATTGGTAGTAAATTCTACTAAAATAGATGGAATGATTCAAGCCATTAAAGAAGTTCGTGATCAAGCAGATCCGGTTGGTGCCACTATTTCAGATATGACTCTGGATAGCGGTTTACAAATTACCAATAAAACAGCGCCTTTTGGAACAATAATGATTATTTACGAATCGCGACCAGATGTCACTATTGAAGCAGCTGTTCTAGCTTTTAAAGCCAACAATAAAATTTTATTGAAAGGTGGGAAAGAAGCCATTAACAGCAATCTCATTTTAGAAAAGTGCTGGCATGAAGCTTTGGAAGAAAATGGCTTATCGAAAGATTGGATAAAACTATTGCATTTAAAACGTGAAGAAACTCAAGAGTTTTTAAGAAATCCAACAGAGAAAATTGATTTAATTGTACCTCGTGGTGGGGAACGCTTAATTAATTTCGTAAAAAATCATGCTACTTGTGCCGTTTTAATTTCTGGTCGTGGAAACAACTTTTTATATGTTTCTGAACACGCAGATTGGGAAAAGGCTGTTAAAGTAATTATCAATGCAAAAACAGATAAGATTTCTGGATGCAACGCCTTAGACAACGTATTAATAGATAAAAACATTTCCAATTACAAAGAAAAAGTCAAAGACCTTCAAAAAACTTTAAATCATGTTGGTGTATCGCTAGTGGTCGATAAAAAAATAGCAAAGATTTTGACCACTGAAACCCAAATTCCAAATGAAGACACATGGTATGAAGAATTTCTAGCTATGAAAATTTTATTAGGAGAAGTGGCTAGTTTAGACGAAGCTATTGCGATGACTAACACGTATTCCGGTGGGCATTCTTCCGTTATTATAACTGAAGATAAAAATGAAGCAACCACATTTATGGAACAAATAGATAGTGCTGCGGTATACCACAATGCTTCAACCAGATTTACGGATGGCGGTCAAATGGGGGTTGGTGCCGAATTAGCAATTAGTACAGACAAATTGCACCATCGTGGGCCATTAGGTTTAAAACAATTGGTCACTAATAAATATTATGTCTTTGGTAATGGCCATATACGTGTGTAAAAAATAATTCAAACACATTTCAAACGGCATTGACTTTAAAACTAATGCCGTTTTTTTTATATAAATATGCGGATAATTATCTAGTTACTAGTTCTAGACTCGGAATTATATTCCTTTTCTAGTGATTGGGTATTTATAATGAAAAACCCATCAAGTATAAATTTGATGGGTTTTTAAATTTTATAAAGATGTTCTTATTGTGGAATACTCCTTTTAAAAGATTCCATCTGTTTTGCATCAAGTACAGAACTCATTTCTTTTTGAAAACTTTCTTCTCCCAATAATGTTGCTTGAATTGTATCTGCCTGTTTTGCTTGAGACTCTTCGCTTCCAAGTTCCTCAGCTCCAGAACTAACTATCAATTTCTGAAACTTTTCACTTTTTAATTGGCCCACTACAAATCCAGAAACCTGCTCTTGTTGCTTTTCGTTTAAATTTAAATTTTTGGTTAAACTCTTAACCTGTTCTGCAGCCAACTTCTCAATCATTGAGCCGCTAGAAGACGCATTACTCTTGGATATTGAAGATAGGTTTTGCGCTGAAACCTGCATCATTGCAAATGCGCAAAATAAAAATAGTATTTTTTTCATATCGTTAATTTTTGAATTAAATATTGGTTTAAGATACTACATTTCCATTAATTTTTTTGAAAAAAAGTACTTTCAAAAAAATAATCATCTTTTCCTGTAACAAAATTTAATCTTTAAACGTATAACCATAACACAAAGTATCAACTTAATTATTTATAGGCAATCAATAGATGAGACAACTTAAAATTACCAAGCAGGTTACCAATAGAGAAACCGCTTCCCTAGACAAATATCTTCAAGAAATTGGAAAAGTTGACTTAATTACTGCAGACGAGGAAGTAGAATTAGCACAACGTATTAAAGCAGGAGATCAACTTGCTTT
>NZ_DATGNR010000077.1:0-6821 GCF_035306605.1 Xanthomarina sp.
GGTTCAACTGATTGATGTTAGAACTCCAGAAGAATTTCAAGAAGGACATATTAAAGGTGCCCAAAATATTGATTATTATTCTGAAGGTTTTACGGATGAGTTTAATAAACTAGATAAAAGCAAACCCGTATATTTATATTGCCGAAGTGGATCTAGAAGTAATCAATCAGCTGAAAAGTTGTCCAAAATGGGTTTTGAAGCTTTGTACGACTTAGAGGGTGGATTTTTAAATTATATTAAAAAAGAAGAATGAGAACATCAGTAATAGTTCAAAATTTAAAATGTGGAGGTTGTGCCAATACCGTCACGAATAAATTATCTGAAATCAAAAACATATCAGAGATAGAAGTAAATATAGAAGAAAGTAAAATTTCATTTAATCATATTAATTATGATGATAGCATTCAAGTAAAAGAAAAATTGAAGAATATAGGGTACCCTTCCGTAGAAGACGAAAACTCGATTGTTTCAAAAACGAAATCGTTTATAAGTTGCGCTACAGGAAAATTCAAATAGAAAGAACCTAAAAACTAAAGAATTAAACAAGTTCAAAAAACATTTTCAATAAGGAAGAACTAAAACCTGTTATAGTTGAAACTAAGAACGAAGTCACATGTTATTATCTAATGACAACTAATTCCAATGTGTTTACAGTGTCATGGATTACTAAATATAAGGTTGTATGCTGAAACCGATAAATACAGTAAGACATTTTATTCTGAAGATGTGGCAACAGGATATAATTCTAATGAGTTCAGAAGATTTTGGCATGTGAATTTTAATAAATAAAAATATGAGTAAATTTTCAGAAATAATCAATCAAGACAAACCTGTTCTCATAGATTTTTATGCAGAATGGTGTGGACCATGTAAAATGATGTCTCCAATTTTAAAAGACGTTAAAGATAGTTTGGGTGAGGATGTAGCAATTATTAAAATTGATGTAGATAAAAATCAGGCTTTGGCCGCAAAATATCAAGTAAGAGGTGTGCCAACCTTAGTACTGTTTAAACAAGGAAAACAGCTTTGGAGACAGTCAGGCGTGGTACAGAAAGAAGATTTATTAAATGTAATTAAGAGTAATAATTAGATATAATTATAAGAATTGTTTAATTTTAATAGTAAACTGACAAGCTTATTGTCAGTGATTTTTGGTTGGTTTGAAAAGGCACTTTTAGTAATAAAAGTGCCTTTTTGTTTAAAATTTATAGAGTATATAAGGTTTACTGATTAAAATCATTTTTAGTATTACTAGTATCCAATAGCTTTACGAAGAGTTATAAATAATAAAACTCTCTAATTATGATTTATCAAAACCTTGCTTTGTACAATTGGAATAACGGCGTGATAATGATTGGTATTTTTGCCTTAGTGTGTGTAACACTTGTTGGTATTCTTATCAATTTTATGATGAGTGGGAAAAAGGAAGAAGAGACAGATGAAAAAAAGGAGTAATCTTTGTGTTATAAAAGATATAAATTAAAGACATGCATCCCAAATAGGGTCTTTCGGAAGTGGAGCTGTTACATTTATAGTTTCGTTTGAAACAGGATGTGTAAAATGTAAATTTCTGGCATGTAAACTAATGCTTGCATCTTTATTACTTCTGTCAAATCCGTATTTTAAATCACCTTTAATCGGACAGCCAATACTCGCCAATTGTACTCGTATTTGATGATGTCTACCTGTTTCTAAGGCAACTTCTATAAGAAAGTAATTATCTAATTTTTTAATAACCTGATAGTGAAGTATCGCTTTTTTACCTTCAGGAACTTCGTTTGGGTATGCAGTCGATTTATTATTCTTAGGATTTTTTCTTAACCAGTGAATTAGCGTGTCCTGATTTTTTGGAGGTTCTTGTTTTACTAAGGCCCAATAAGTTTTTTGAGTTTCTTTATTAACAAACATCTTATTAAGCCTTGGTAAAGCCTTACTTGTTTTGGCAAACATAACAACACCAGAGGTTGGTCTATCCAATCTATGAACCACGCCTAGGTATACGTTTCCAGGTTTGTTGTATTTATCTTTAATGTATTCCTTTACAACTTCACTTAAAGGTTTATCTCCCGTTTTGTCGCCTTGAACAATATCTCCAGCTCGTTTATTAACTATGATGATGTGATTGTCTTCATATAAAACCTGAAGGTTTTCTTTGTTTGAAAGTATTTTGGACACAGATTTCACGAATTTTCAAAGTTGAGCTTTTGTTCTAGTACAGCGAGTTGCATGGTTTGAACAAGGACTCACTGTTAAAGGTGTAATTATATGGTTTTAATTAGAAAATAGAGTTTTTTCACTATTCACTATTCACTATTCACTATTCACTCAATTAATATTGTTCTTCTTCATTTGGGAAATCCCTAGTCTTCACATCATCTACATATTGAGAAATAGCTGAAGTCATATCTTCATATAAATTCATGTATCTTCTTAAAAAACGTGGGTTAAACTCATGAGTCATTCCAATCATATCATGAAGTACAAGAACTTGTCCGTCAACACCATCTCCTGCACCAATTCCTATAACAGGAATGGAAACACTTTCTGCAACTTCTTTAGCTAAAGCTGCTGGAATTTTTTCTAAAACAATAGCAAAACACCCTGCTTTTTCAAGCATTAAAGCATCCTCTTTTAATCGTATAGCTTCTTCCTCTTCCTTAGCTCTTACAGTGTAAGTTCCAAATTTATAAATAGACTGAGGGGTTAAGCCTAAATGCCCCATAACAGGAATTCCGGCATTTAAAATACGTTTTATAGATTCCTTTACTTCTTTACCACCTTCTAGTTTAACAGCATGTCCACCAGACTCTTTCATAATTCTTATAGCCGAACGCAAAGCTTCTTTTGGATCACTTTGGTAACTACCAAATGGTAAATCTACAACTACTAATGCACGCTCAACAGCTCTTACAACTGATGAGGCATGATATATCATTTGATCTAGAGTTATGGGTAAGGTGGTTTCATGACCAGCCATTACATTACTTGCAGAATCGCCAACTAGAATAACATCTACACCAGAGCCATCTACAATTTTGGCCATCGTATAATCGTATGCTGTAAGCATGGATATTTTTTCACCATTAGTTTTCATGTCAACTAAGGTTTTTACGGTAATTCTTTTGTATTCTTTTTTTGCTACAGACATATGTGTAATTTGTTTGATTTAACTTGTGTAAAAATACTAAATAATTGAATGCTTAGTAGGGTACAAAGCTAAAATTAGTTCATAATTATAATGAGTTTATTAAATGAAATTTATTTCTAACAATCCGGAATGTTTACACCAACGGCCAATCCACCTTCGCTTGTTTCCTTGTATTTGGAACTCATATCCTTAGCCGTCTCCCACATGGTTGAAACGACTTTGTCAAATGGCACTTTTACATTTGCAGGATCTGTGTCTAAGGCTAATTCCGCTGCATGTATAGCTTTTATAGCCCCCATAGAATTACGTTCAATACATGGAATTTGTACAAGGCCTCCAATAGGATCGCAAGTTAGACCTAGGTGATGTTCCATAGCAATTTCGGCAGCAATTAATACCTGATCTGTAGAACCGCCCATTAATTCGCATAAAGCACCTGCAGCCATAGCTGATGACACACCAATCTCAGCTTGACAACCTCCCATAGCCGCAGAAATAGTGGCACTCTTTTTAAACATACTTCCTATTTCTCCAGCTACTAGTAAAAAACGTTTGATATGATCGAAATTGGCTTCGTGGTTTTCTATTACCATATAATACATAAGTACCGCAGGAATTACTCCAGCACTTCCATTTGTTGGAGCTGTTACCACACGACCTAATGATGCATTTACTTCGTTAACACTAAGTGCAAAACAGCTTACCCATTTAAGGATTTGTCTAAATTTTACTTCTGTTTGTCTTATGGTTTGTAGCCATTCCTGTGGATCAGAATACGGTAGGTCTCCTTTTAAAGTTTCATGCATGTCAAAGGCACGACGTCTAACATTTAAACCTCCAGGTAGGTTACCTTTTGTATGACAGCCAATATACATACACTCTAACATGGTCATCCAAATTCGTTGTAGTTCAAAATCTATCGTTTTGTCATCTCTCAACGATCTTTCGTTTTCAAGTACTACTCCAGAAATCGGTAAATTCAACTGTTTGCAATAGGCCAAAAGTTCGGTTCCTTTTACAATTGGATAAGGAAAAGTGTTTAGAAAAATTTCTTTGTTCTTTTTTGAGTTTTTACGCTCTTCTTTCGTTACAAAACCTCCACCAATAGAATAAAATGTCGATTTAGATTTTTTACCTTCAATAGTTGCTGTGAATATCATACCATTGGCATGAAAAGGAAGAAATTCACGATTGAATACGATGTCTGTTTCTGGATGAAAGGGTACTAATTTTTCATTATTAAAATTAAGAACCTTATTATTTTTAATAGAGCTGATAATTCCTTCAATAGAGTCTATGGGTATAATTTCTGGATCACCACCACTTAAGCCTAACATTACGGCATAATCAGTAGCATGCCCTTTTCCTGTTAAAGATAAAGAGCCATATAAATCAACGGTTATCTTCTCGACCTTGTCAAATTTATTAGCAGTTTTAAGTTCCTTTATCCATCGCTCAGCTGCACGCCAAGGCCCTAAGGTGTGAGAGCTAGAAGGACCAACTCCTATTTTTAACATATCGAAAACTGAGATACATTCCATCATGATAATTTCTTTTTTCAGCTATTGACAAAGATAGAGAGTTTTATCCTTTATAAGAGTTTTATAAGAAATGAATTTAATTTCTATATTAAAAGTGACATCCTGTCATATTTTTTGACATGGCACAATCATTGACTTATAGTAAGCGAAACTAAAATGAATATAAGATTTCCGAAAATCTATTTATTTCAAATAGATCCGGACAAATAAAAACAAATAAGATTATGAGTAAAATTATTGGAATCGATTTAGGAACAACAAACTCATGTGTTTCTGTTATGGAAGGTAATGAGCCTGTTATAATCCCTAATGCCGAAGGAAAACGTACTACACCATCTGTTATCGCTTTTGTTGAAGGAGGCGAAATTAAAGTTGGAGATCCTGCAAAACGTCAGGCAGTAACAAACCCTACAAAAACGGTTTCTTCTATTAAGCGTTTTATGGGTAACAAATTTTCTGAATCTAATACAGAAGTAGGACGTGTACCATACAAAGTAGTAAAAGGTGACAACGATACACCTAGAGTAGATATCGATGGTCGTTTATACACACCTCAAGAATTATCAGCTATGATTCTTCAAAAAATGAAGAAAACTGCTGAAGATTATTTAGGACAAACAGTGTCAGAAGCTGTAATTACAGTACCTGCTTATTTTAACGATAGCCAACGTCAGGCAACTAAAGAAGCTGGAGAAATTGCAGGTTTAAAAGTAAGAAGAATTATTAACGAGCCTACAGCAGCAGCTTTAGCTTACGGTTTAGATAAAAAAGGAACAGACCAAAAAATCGCAGTATTCGATTTTGGAGGAGGAACACATGACGTTTCTATCTTAGAATTAGGAGATGGTGTTTTTGAAGTGCTTTCTACTGAAGGAGATACGCATTTAGGAGGTGACGACGTAGATCAAAAAGTAATTGATTGGTTAGCTGACGAGTTTAAATCTGAAGAAGGTATTGACTTACGTTTAGACCCAATGGCATTACAACGTTTAAAAGAAGCTGCGGAAAAAGCGAAGATTGAATTGTCATCTTCTGCTCAAACAGAAGTTAACTTACCGTATGTTACGGCTACCGCTTCAGGACCAAAACACTTAGTACGTACCTTGTCTCGTGCTAAATTCGAACAATTAATTGACGATTTAGTAAAACGTACTATCGCTCCATGTCAATCTGCTTTAAAAGCAGCTGGTTTGTCTGTAAGCGATATCGATCAAGTTATTTTAGTAGGTGGTTCTACACGTATCCCTGCTGTACAGGATGCCGTTGAAAAATTCTTTGGAAAATCTCCAAGTAAAGGTGTAAACCCAGATGAGGTAGTATCTTTAGGAGCAGGAATCCAAGGAGGAGTATTATCAGGAGATGTTAAAGACGTATTACTATTAGACGTAACACCTTTATCTTTAGGAATTGAAACTATGGGGAATGTTATGACCAAGCTTATTGAAGCTAATACAACAATTCCAACAAAGAAAAGTCAAATTTTCTCTACTGCAGCGGATAATCAACCATCTGTTGAAATCCACGTGCTACAAGGAGAAAGAGCTATGGCAGCCGACAATAAAACAATTGGACGTTTCCATTTAGATGGAATTCCACCAGCAAAAAGAGGAACTCCTCAAATTGAAGTAACTTTCGATATTGATGCGAACGGAATTATCCATGTAACAGCTGGAGATAAAGCAACAGGAAAAACTCAAGACATTAGAATTGAAGCATCTTCTGGTTTAACTGAAGAAGAAATCCAAAAAATGAAGCAAGATGCCGAAGCAAATGCTGAAGCAGATAAACTTGCTAAGGAAAAAGCTGAAAAATTAAATGCAGCCGATGCAATGATTTTCCAAACTGAAAGTCAGCTTAAAGAATTTGGTGATAAATTATCTGATGATAAAAAGAAACCAATTGAAGAAGCTCTAGAAGAATTGAAAAAAGCATACGAGACTAAAGACATAGCAGTTATTGATCCAGCTTTAGAAAAAATCAACGAAGCTTGGAAAGTAGCTAGCGAAGAAATGTACAAAGCTCAAGCTGAATCACAACAAGGTGGAGCAGATGCTGGACCAGACGCAAATGCTGGAGCTAATGCTAACCAAGAAAGCGACGTTGAGGACGTAGATTTCGAAGAAGTGAAATAA
>NZ_DATGNR010000078.1:0-77420 GCF_035306605.1 Xanthomarina sp.
TCCAGATGGTGATATGGTAACCTACCAGGTATTTTTAGATACGGTTAACCCACCACTAAACTCCATTGCCAACAATCTAAACACAACCACCTTTCAGGTTCAAGAAATGCTACAGCCCGAAACCAACTATTATTGGATGGTAGAAGCATCAGACACCTATGGAAACACAACCAAAAGTATTATCGATTCATTTACCACAATAGAAGGAACACCTCCAAACCCTATTGTAGGCAAATGGTATTACGATAATATATATGGTGATCCATTTACTGATTGTGCAAAAACTGGATTCTTACTATTTACTAACGATTTAAACATACAAATAGTAGAAAAAAATGACTACACAGGTCCATGTCAAGAAGTTAGAAATGAAAATGGTACTTATGAGCTAATCGCAAATAACCAAATAGAAGTTACCTTAGATTCCGGAACTGAATTTTGGGAAATACAAGAAATTTCAGAAACAGAACTTGTATTGTATATGGATGGCGGCTTATTAACATTTCTAAAAGAGTAATTCTTTTTTGTTAAATAAACGGTTAGTTTTCCGGTATAATACAAGGATATACCTCATAAAACAGAGCAATAATAACATTGCTCTGTTATATTTTATATTTTTTACAGCTTCGATTTTAAAGCCTTTAAACTAGCTAGCAATAATTCTGAAGACAAACGCACCTTATAGTTGGGGTTTATATATTCAAACAAAATATCCCCAGAAGTATTTACAATCATAACCGTAGGTACAGGAAGAATATCAGAAGCATCCATATTTGTTTTCTCAACAATATAGCTTATGGCATCTTCAGGGGTTTTAAATCCAATGCCAATATCTCGAATCAGCTTGGCACCTGGATCCGCATATAATTTATATGCAACGTCATCATTGGTCATTGTTGTTGACCTTAATTTCTCAAAATGGTCAGGGCTTATCGCAACTATTTGATATCCTAATTTTTCAATCTCATCCTCTATCTCGGCCAATCCTGATAACTGACTATTACAATATGGACACCAACCACCGCGATAAAAAACTAATATAGTAGGTTTTACATTCATAACATCTTTCAGCTGGACGCTAAGCCCATCAACATCAAGAAGATTTGCGTTGGGAACTTGTTCTCCAATAAGTAAAGGACTTATATCTTCAGCCTTAAATGGAACTTGAGACTGAACATGGGCTACTTGCATTAAAGCAAGAAATGTAAATAAAGATAATATTTGTTTCGTCATTATTTAGAGTTTTTTACTTCGTCAGGCCCAAACCTAATTCCTTACAAAAACAAGCTCAATGAGACTTTTTCTTGGCTTTTTCACAATTTTATGTAAACTTTAATAATCAAGCCCGACTTAAATTAGTACATTCATCTTTAAAAATTAAAACCATGCAAAAAACCTATTACGATCCAGCAGACCTCAGAAAATTTGGAAAAATATCCGAATGGAATGAAGACCTTGGTTCAAAATTCTTCGATTATTACAACAGTGTTTTTAAGGAAGGTGCTCTTTCGGAAAGGGAGAAATCGCTAATTGCGTTAGCTGTTGCCCATACTATTCAATGTCCTTATTGTATTGACGCTTATACGGGGGATGGATTGCAACGTGGGATTACGAAAGAAGAAATGATGGAAGCCTTGCATGTAGCTGCAGCTATTCGTGGTGGAGCTTCCTTAGTTCACGGGGTCCAGATGATGAATAAAGTGAATAAACTGGAAATGTAATTAAATACTAACTAACATCTTACAAATAATTGGTTCAACCAAAATTAGAGCTACTTTTAAGTTAAAACGATATTAAAATTCAGAATGATTAAATCCCTGCATAAACGCCAAAATGAATTAGCTAACAGCAACAAACAATTAGAATATTTGTCCAATGGCATCTTCAAAACTGGGGAGCTTGATACCTTTAATGATAAAATTGCCAAAACAAATCAGTATCCATTACGACCAAATAAGCTAGAAATTCTTCAAATCAACTTGGGCTACATGTGTAATCAGGTTTGCGAGCATTGTCATGTAGATGCAGGTCCCGACCGAAAAGAAATAATGACTAAGGAAACCATGTTACAGTGTTTGGTAGTTCTAAAAAACACACAAGCACATACCTTGGATTTAACGGGTGGCGCTCCAGAAATGAATCCGAATTTTAGGTGGTTTGTGGAAGAAGCTACAAAACTAGGAGTTAAAGATGTCATTGTTCGATCTAATTTAACCATAATTCGAGCGAATAAAAAATATCACGATTTACCTGATTTCTTTAAAAAACATAAAATACATGTGGTGTCATCCATGCCCCATTGGACCAAAGGTAAAACCGATAAACAACGTGGCTCTGGTGTTTTCGACAAATCCATTAATGCACTAAAAGAACTCAATTCAGTGGGCTACGGCATGCCTGGCAGCAACTTAAAATTAGACTTGGTTTACAATCCATCTGGAGCATTTTTACCAGGAAATCAAGCGGCTATGGAAAAAGATTTTAAAAAGGCACTTTTGGAAGATTTCGGGATACATTTTCATAATTTATTCAGTATTACGAACCTACCAGTTAGCAGATTTTTAGATTATTTAATTGCATCAGAAAACTATGAAGACTATATGTACGCACTTGTTGATGCATATAATCCTGAAGCTGTAAAAAACGTTATGTGTACAAATACTATTTCAGTAAGTTGGGATGGTTATTTATATGATTGCGACTTTAACCAAATGCTAGAATTACCAATAAACAGTAAGATAAAGCACATAAAAGATTACAACGAAGTGACGCTACAAAACAGAAATATCATTACATCACAACATTGCTACGGATGCACAGCTGGAGCCGGAAGCAGTTGCCAAGGTAACATTATTTAATAATGAAAAACTGCATACTAATACTAATCGTTCTATGGCCTGTCCTTGGTGCTTCTCAAAACACTTTAAAGGATTTATTGGATACGCACAACTCCAAAGTTGTCCCTTATATTTCCGTTGAAGAACTTGCTATGCCAAAAACTCAAGCAATGATTTTAGATGCCCGAGAGCTTGAGGAATACCAAGTAAGTCATTTAAAAAATGCCGTTTTTGTAGGCTACAACACCTTCAATTTAAAGCAAACCATATCGCAGATTAATAACAAACAACAAACCATTGTCGTTTATTGTTCTCTAGGAATTCGTTCGGAAGCCATAGCCCATAAACTAAAAAAAGCTGGCTACGCCAATATCTATAATTTATATGGAGGGATTTTCGAATGGAAAAACAAAGGGTTCGATGTTTATGATAGTACCGAAACCAAAACCAATAAAATACATGCCTTCTCAAAAGAATGGAGCCATTGGTTAACTTCAGGACAGAAGGTATTTAACTAATTATATTTTTTATCAATGGGAATATTAAGCACAAAAGACTCTAATTACAACAATGAATTGAACTTCGATTTTCATTTTCCAACATCAAAAAAAGCCATCATCATTTTTGCTAGAAATCCAGAATTAGGAAAATGCAAAACCCGATTGGCTAAAACTATTGGAGAGAAAGCAGCCCTAAACGTCTACAAATATTTATTACAACATACAGCTAATATTACCGAAAAAGTAGCAGCGGACAAATTTATTTTCTATTCAGAACACATCCATAAAAACGATATATGGGATGAGGATATCTTTATAAAAAGACTACAACAAGGAACAGATTTAGGTTCAAAAATGCAGAATGCTTTCACCGAACTTTTTAATTCCGGCTATGAAAAAGTCTTGATTGTGGGAAGCGATATTTTAGATTTGAAATCAGAGCATATTACCAATTCTTTTCATAAATTAGAAACACACGATATAGTTATTGGCCCAGCACTTGATGGAGGATATTATTTACTTGGAATGAAACAACTCCACCCTCAAATTTTTGAAAATAAATTCTGGGGAACAGAAACTGTATTGAAAGATACTTTAAACGAATTACAACATGAAAATGTTTGTCTGTTAGAAAAATTAAATGACATCGATACTTTTGATGATCTCAATAAAAACGTAATACTTAAAGAATTAATTACCCATGATTAAATTTATTAAAGAAACAACCGATTACTTAGAACAAAAGGGTTTTATCAATCCTGAAATAGGCATCATATTAGGCACAGGATTACAAAAACTAATTGATGACATAGAGGTTTTAGCAGAAGTTAGCTACAATCACATCCCAAGTTTTCCAACAGCAACAGTGGAGTTTCATAAAGGAAAACTCATTTACGGAAACTTAATGGGTAAAAAAGTAGTTGTAATGCAAGGTCGTTTTCATATTTACGAAGGCTATTCCTTGTTAGATGTTACCTACCCAGTACGTGTTATGGAAAAACTAGGCATCAAAACATTACTAGTTTCAAATGCATCTGGAGCCATCAACAAAAACTTCAAAAAGGGGGAATTAATGTTAATAGACGACCATATTAATTTACAAGGAAGTTCACCTCTGGCCTTTAAAGGCGTAGAACTCTTAGGCGAACGTTTTACCGATATGAGTCAACCTTATAACAAAGACTTAAACTCCAAATTTAAAACTATTGCCAAATCGCATAACATAACCTTGCACGAAGGGGTCTATGCCAGTGTAGTAGGCCCGCAGCTAGAAACTAGAGCCGAATACAGAATGCTAAGTATTATTGGTGCAGATGCCGTTGGAATGAGCACTGTTCCCGAAATTATTGTAGCAAATCATTTGGGTTTAAAAGCTGCAGCAGTTTCCGTATTAACAGATGAATGTGATCCAGAAAATTTAATGCCAGTAAATATTAACGAAATTATTGAAATGGCAGGTAAAGCAGAACCAAACATGATCACGTTATTCAAGGAATTAATTAAATCCTTATAACCTACCTTTGGGTTGTGTATCAAAAGTTACAAAACCTAAAAGCAAATTGAAGTACTTTTACGGGTTAATCTAAAAAAAACCTTTTCAGAAAGTAGTTATGGAAAAATACATAGACATTATAAAAAGCTCCTATTCCGACTATTGGAATTATATGAAACAATCTGTTTTAATGGAATTAAATTGGGAAAATTACTTCTACGGTTTAATTATTATATCACTTGTTGTTTGGGGTTTAGAAGCTATTTTTCCTTGGAGAAAAAACCAGTCATTATTTCGTAAAGACTTTTGGCTGGATACCTTTTACATGTTTTTCAATTTCTTTTTATTGAACTTAATTGTATTAATTGCTCTATCAAATTCTGTCGCAGAACTTTTCAATGATATTCTTGGCTTAGTTGACTTATCTGTTTCAAGCTTTCAGTTGCTCGACATTAACGAACTCCCTTTCTGGCTTCGTATTCTCATCTTTTTTGTTGTAATTGACTTTGTACAATGGTGGACACACAGACTATTACATAAATCTGAATTTCTATGGAATTTTCATAAAGTGCATCACTCCGTAAAAGAAATGGGGTTTGCGGCACACCTGCGTTATCACTGGATGGAACCGGTAGTTTACAACTCCTTAAAGTACATTCCTTTGGCCATTATTGGTGGTTTTTCTGCTCAAGATGTCGCTTTAGTTCATTTCTTTAATATTACCATTGGACATTTAAATCACGCCAATATTGGTTGGGACTATGGCCTATTAAAATATGTTTTCAACAACCCAAAAATGCATATTTGGCACCACTCTAAAGAATTACCAGAAGATAGGAGGTACGGTGTTAACTTTGGAATTACACTAAGTTTGTGGGATTATATTTTTAAAACCGATTATATTCCATACGATGGTAGAGATATTGAGTTGGGTTTTTCAGGCGAAGAATCCTTCCCCGAAGATTTTATCGGACAAGAACTCTATCCAATTAATTTTAAAAATAAAAATGAAAACTAAACAACCCATATATTTTATGTTATGGCTGCTTCTATTTCCAATTTTACAAGTAGAAGCTCAAACTGTAAATTATGGCGCCTGGAATAGTTTTCTTAAAAAACACGTAAATAGTTATGGGGAAGTAAACTATCAAGCCATCAAAACGGATCAAAAATCATTGGTGGTTAGCTTAGAAACCTTCATGAAAAATGAACCAAATGAGACTTGGTCTAAAAATGAAACGCTTGCTTATTGGATAAATGCTTACAATGCCTTTACCATAAAACTGATAAGCGACAACTACCCTATTAAAAGCATAAAAGATATTAAAAACCCTTGGGATCTAGAGTTTATCCAAATAGGCAATAAAAACCTGTCTTTAAACGAAATAGAACACGATATTCTTAGAAAACTGAGCGAACCTCGAATCCATTTCGCAATTGTTTGCGCTTCAAAATCTTGTCCAAAATTATTAAACGAAGCCTACATCCCATCAAAATTAGACCTACAACTAACAGTTGCCACAGAAGAATTTCTTTCTGATAAATCAAGAAACAGCATCTCTCAGGAACATCTTAAACTATCCAAGATTTTTAAATGGTTCACAGGAGATTTTACGCAAAATGGCAGTTTAATTGACTTCTTGAATTTATATACAGATGTAAAAATTTCTCAAAAAGCAAAAAAGACTTACAATGATTATAGTTGGGAATTGAATGAATAAACCCATACTTTAGATAAGCCTAGTTTCAAAACCTCTTAGGTATTTTCAAATATGAAACACAAATTATCCATCATCATCCCCATGCTTAACGAAACAGAAAACATTGAAAATTTGCTTCGTCACTTAACTTCCCATTCCACTCTTGAAAACATTTCAGAAATTATTGTAGTAGATGGTGGTAGCACAGATGGTTCTCCGGAATTAGTAAAAAGTTTCATATCTTTAAGTATAGCTAAATTTAACATCCAACTTTTAACTTCTCCCAAAGGCCGAGCCAAACAAATGAATTTAGGAGCAAGAGCCGCAACAGGAAACATTCTATACTTTCTTCATGCCGATTCTTTTCCTCCAAAAAACTTCGACCAACTCATTATAAATGAAATGCAAAAAAACAATGTAGCCGGTTGTTTTAAAATGAAGTTTAATAGTAAACATTGGTGGTTACAATTAGCGGGGTGGTTAACTCAATTTTCGTGGCGTGCCAGCCGAGGCGGCGACCAAAGCCAATTTATAAGTAAAACCCTTTTTAATGAAATTGGCGGATATAACGAAGAATTCATAATTTATGAAGACAACGACCTTATAAATAAACTCTACGCTAGAAAACAATTTGTAGTTATCCAATCGTGGTTAACAACCTCAGCTAGACGCTATCAAACTCACGGAATATGGAAGCTTCAATATCACTTCTGGACTATTTACATCAAAAAATGGTTTGGAGCTTCAGCAGAGGAACTTCACAGGTATTACAAAAAACACATTGCTTAAAATTTACTAAAAAAACTGTATCTTTCTGATTCAAAATTAATTGGTTTATTAATTTGGTTTCTTACTTTTGAAGCAATTAGACACTAACAGGTTCCAAAACACACAACCAAAAAATGAATATTAAAAAAGTATTAGTTGCAAACAGAGGAGAAATTGCCATCAGGATTTTTAGAGCCTGTACAGAAATAAATGTAAAAACCGTTGGTGTCTACACCTTCGAGGATAGATATTCCTTACACAGATATAAAGCCGATGAATCGTACCAAATTGGCGAAGACAACGATCCGTTAAAGCCTTATTTAGATATAGACGGACTTATAAAAGTAGCTCTAGAAAGTGGGGCAAATGCTATTCATCCAGGCTACGGATTTCTATCTGAAAACCCAAACTTTGCAAAAAAATGCGAAGAAAATGGAATTATATTTATCGGTCCAAAAGTATCCGTTTTAAAAGCTTTAGGTGATAAAATTACCGCCAAAGAAGTGGCTGTTGCCAACAACATACCAATTATCCGTAGTAATGAAAACCCCTTAACAGACCTAGAAACCGCAATAAGTGAGGCTGAAGTTATTGGCTACCCAGTTATGTTAAAGGCCGCATCTGGAGGTGGTGGACGTGGAATGCGAGTTATTAGAAAAGAAGAAGAACTAAAAGCCGCTTTTAACGAAAGTAAACGTGAAGCATTAAACGCCTTTGGAGACGATACCGTTTTCCTCGAAAAATTTGTAGAAAATCCAAAACATATAGAAATTCAAATTGTTGCCGATAATTTTGGGAATACCGTACATTTATTTGAACGAGATTGTTCGGTTCAACGTCGTTACCAAAAAGTAATTGAATTCGCTCCTTCTTTCGATTTAAAACAAGAAATCAAAGATGCACTTTACCAATACGCCATTAAAATTTGTAAGGCAGTAAATTACAACAACATTGGAACTGTAGAGTTTTTAGTGGACGAGGATGGCTCTATTTATTTTATAGAAGTAAACCCAAGAATCCAGGTAGAACACACCGTAACGGAAGTGGTTACCAATATCGATTTGGTAAAAACACAGTTATTTATTGCCGGTGGGTACAAATTAGCCGATCAACAAATAAAAATTCCTAATCAAGAAGCGATAAATGTCACAGGTTACGCCCTGCAATGTAGAATTACCACCGAAGATCCACAAAATGATTTCAAACCAGATTACGGTGAAATTACAACCTATAGAAGTGCTGCCGGATTTGGAATTCGTTTAGATGCAGGATCTATTTATCAAGGATCGATTGTTTCTCCTTTCTTCGATTCTATGTTAGTGAAAATTACAGCTAATAGCAGAACCCTTGATGGAGCTTGTAGAAAAATGAGACGTGCCTTAACAGAATTCAGAATTAGAGGGGTAAAAACAAATATGCCTTTTCTAGACAATATTTTAAAGCATGAAACCTTTAGAAAAGGAGATGTAACAGTTAACTTTATCAAGAACAATCCAGATTTATTTGTCTTTAAAGCTCCAAGAAACAGAGCTACAAAACTGGTTACTTATTTAGCTGATGTAATTGTTAATGGCAACCCTGATGTTAAAAAAATAGATCCAACAAAAACTTTTGTAAAGCCAATAGTTCCAAAATTTGAAGCTAATGGTGATTACCCAGAGGGTACAAAAGATTTACTTACCAAACTTGGCCCGGAAAAATTTTCAGAATGGTTGAAAGCTGAAAAGAAAATCCATTTTACAGACACTACTATGCGTGATGCGCATCAAAGTTTGTTGGCAACCAGAATGCGTACCTTCGATATGATGAAAGTAGCCGAAGGCTTTGCCAAAAACAATCCAGGTGTTTTTAGTATGGAAGTTTGGGGAGGTGCCACTTTTGACGTTTGCCTTCGTTTTTTACAGGAAAATCCATGGGAACGCCTACAACTATTACGTAAAGCCATGCCCAACCTTTTACTCCAAATGTTACTTCGAGGATCAAATGGTGTTGGATACACTGCATATCCTGATAATTTAATTGAAAAGTTTGTAGAGCAATCTTGGGAAAACGGCGTAGATATTTTTAGAATTTTCGACTCGCTAAACTGGATGAAATCTATTGCTCCATGTATCGAACATGTAAGAAACAGAACCGATGGCTTGGCTGAAGGATCAATTTGTTATACCGGAGATATTTTAAATCCTAAAAACACCAAATACAATTTAAAATATTATACAACCCTGGCTAAAGACATCGAAAATGCCGGAGCTCATATTCTGGCCATTAAAGATATGGCCGGATTATTAAAACCTTATGCTGCTTTCGAACTAGTTTCAGCGTTAAAACAAGAGGTAAACATCCCTATTCATTTACATACACACGATACCTCATCCATTCAATCGGCTACCTATCTAAAAGCTATTGAAGCAGGTGTAGATGTAGTAGATGTTGCTTTAGGAGGGATATCAGGATTAACATCCCAGCCTAATTTTAATTCGGTTGTAGAAATGATGAAATTCCATGAACGGGAAAACCCACTTAACATCGACTCTTTAAATGAATATTCAAACTATTGGGAAACTGTTAGAGACCATTATTACCCATTTGAATCTGGTCTAAAAGCAGGTTCTGGTGAAGTCTTTAAACATGAAATTCCTGGAGGGCAATATTCTAACTTAAAACCGCAGGCTCGAGCATTAGGACTAGAAGAGAGATTCCATGAAATTACTGCCATGTACACCGATGTCAACACCTTATTTGGAGATATTATAAAAGTAACTCCAAGTTCGAAAGTAGTTGGCGATATGGCCCAATATTTAGTGAGTAATAATTTAACCGTTCAGGATGTATTGGAACGAGGAGATACCATTTCCTTTCCACAATCGGTAGTTAGTTTCTTTAAGGGAGATTTAGGTCAACCTGTTGGAGGCTTCCCAAAAGATCTTCAAAAACTGATTCTAAAAGATGAAGTTCCTTATACAGAAAGACCAAATGCCCATATGGAGCCATTAGATATCGATGCCGAATACAAGGAATTTAGAGCTCAGTTCGAGCAGGATTTAAGCAGACCAATTAATATTACGGATTACCTATCGTATAAACTATATCCTAAAGTATTTTTAGATTCATACAGCAAGCATCTTAAATATGACAATTTGATGAATTTACCTACCAAGAATTTTTTCTACGGAATGGAAATAGGTGAAGAGATTATTGTAGATTTAGATAAAGGAAAAACCCTTCTTGTTACTCTCGATTCTGTTGGAGATGCAAATGGAGATGGTAAAGTAACGGTGTACTTTAAAGTGAATGGTCAAGGTAGATCGGTGCAAATAAAAGACCAATCGATTAAAATTGATAAGGTAGAACATACGAAAGCCGACAAGTCAAATCCAAAAGAAATTGGAGCACCTTTACAAGGAATGCTTTCTAATATTTTAGTAAAGGAAGGAGAACAGGTAGCTAAAAATCAGCCTTTATTCATAATTGAAGCTATGAAAATGGAAACTACCATTACAGCTAATGAAGCAGCCACTGTTAAAAAGATAGTCCTTAAGCCAGGCATCATGGTTAATTCAGAAGATTTAGTAGTTATATTAGATTAGACAAGTAAAAAAACTAACTGGAATCTTTTACCAAAGCATGTAGCGTTTTGATAAAAGATTCCTCTTTTTATTTAGAAGTATTACATGGGAATAACAAACACTACCAACAGTTAATTCCTTTTTCCTAAAACATCAACCACACCCTATTTTAAGTTAATAGCATAGCATTATTCTTGTTTTTATAAACTAACTATTTCCATACGTCATCAAATGTCATGGAATTAATAACTTCAACAATAAACCCATGAATTTTCTTGTTAATATCTCTTCATTAAGCTTAAAAAGATAAGAATTCAACCGATAAACTTAAAATTAAAACCTATAAGTGTTAATTTAGTTCTAAATTGAAGTGCTTATGTTAAGGTTTTATAGAACTTCCGACAAATCATTCATCCTAAACACGAACATGGAACATATTGTTATTATTGGCAACGGAATTTCAGGAGTTACGGCAGCAAGGCATATTCGAAAACTTTCCGATAAAAAAATAACCCTTATTTCTGCTGAAACAGAATATTTCTTTTCTCGCACGGCCTTGATGTATGTGTATATGGGACATATGAAATTCGAACACACCAAACCTTATGAAGATTGGTTTTGGAAAAAAAACAAAATCGATCTTAAACAAGGTTTTGTAAAATCGATAAACACAACATCTAAAACCCTTTATTTTACTGAAGGCAACTCCCTAACTTACGATAAACTTATTATTGCTACTGGTAGTAAACCAAACAAATTTGGATGGAAAGGTCAAGACCTAAAAGCTGTTCAGGGCTTATATAGCAAACAAGATCTTGACAGTTTGGAAATGTATGCTCCTAACAACAAAGTCTGCCAACGTGCCGTAATAGTTGGAGGCGGACTTATAGGAATTGAATTAGCCGAAATGTTAAGTTCTAGGAATATTCTAGTAACTTTTCTAGTTCGAGAAACTAGTTTTTGGAATACTGTATTACCTCAAGGCGAAAGTGAAATGATTAACAGGCATATAAAAAATCATCGTATTGATTTGAGATTAGCTTCAAACCTTAGAGAAATTATTTCAGATGAAAATGGAAAAGTAAAATCCGTGGTTATTGAAGAAACAGGTGAAGAGATTCCATGCAATTTCGTTGGACTTACTGCAGGAGTTTCACCCAATATTGAATTCATTAAAAACTCAAATATAGAAACAAATCGAGGTGTTTTGGTAAATCGACACCTTGAAACAAACATCCCAAATGTTTATGCTATTGGAGACTGTGCCGAACAGCGTGAAGCTATTGGAAACAGAAGTGCTATTGAAGCTGTTTGGTACACAGGACGAATGATGGGAGAAACTCTAGCACAAACCATTTGTGGAAAAAGACGAGAATACAAACCAGGACATTGGTTTAATTCTGCTAAATTTTTAGACATCGAATACCAAACTTATGGCTGGGTAAATTCCAATCCTAAAGAAAATCATGCACATTTTCATTGGAAACATCATGATGACACCAAATGTATTACAATAGAATATCATAAACTCACAAACGAATTTAAAGGCATCAACACCTTCGGTATTAGACTGCGACACGAAGTATTTGATAGATGGCTAACAGAAAAACGTTCGGTTGAGTATGTTTTAACTCATTTAAAAGAAGCCAATTTCGATCCGGAGTTTTTTAAACATTTCGAAAAAGATATTCAGGCCACTTATAAGAACCAACTACAAACCACACAGTCATGAGCCTAAAATTAAATCAGAGTTTTTCATTAGCAAAACCAGACGCTCCAGATATTTCGACAAAACAAAAAGTAGCAGTTGGAATGGGCATCATTGGTCTGTTTATTTTGGTCCTAGCCATTTTTAATACCAACTTTCCCAATAAAGAACTATTCCTAACCTTAGCTTTAGGTTTAATTTCTGTTGGAACAATCATCTATTCGAATGATGCGTATAACAAAGAATTAGAAGGAATAAAAAATGATGGGGTTTGGTTTAAATCTTTAACCTCAAGAGGAATTATAGGCTGGATTACCGGGGTATTTTTAACGTCTTTTTACATCGTATTATACTTTTACCCACAATTCCTTGGTCTATCACAAGATGGGTCAGCAAACACAGGCTTAATAGCTTTGTTCGATCCGTTAAGTCAATTTTTAAGCGGCAGACCTGCAAGCCAATGGTTTGTTTATGGAACGCTTTACACTTTGGCAATTTTAGCTTTCGGTTATAAGTTTTTATTAAAATACCGTCATAACCGCTACGAACAAATAAGAACAGGATCAGTGATGTTCTTTCAATTAGCATTTGCATTTTTAATCCCTGAATTCATGTACCGAATGAATTCTAATTTACCATATTACGACCTCAAAAGTATTTGGCCTTTAAACTATTATTTGTTCGATGAATGGTCTGTTAAAAGTTTCCTTTCAAACGGAAATATTGGGATGGCATTATTGCTGTTTGGCATCATCTCTATTTTTATAATTACTCCAATTTTAACTTATAAATACGGAAAACGCTGGTATTGCTCTTGGGTTTGTGGCTGTGGTGGCTTAGCAGAAACAGCCGGTGATTCTTTTAGACATTTAAGCGACAAAAGCTTAAAAGCATGGAAATTGGAACGTTGGTTGGTACATAGCGTACTAGTGTTTTCTGTGGTAATGACCACGGCAACAATTTACACCTACCTAGGTTACGATCATAACGATTTCTGGTTAACCAAAAGTGTGTTTATAAGTTTAGTTATTGCATTTTTAAGCCTCGTTTTTTTATTAGTAATGCTTTTCAAAAGAAAATCTCTAGGTAAAGATGCTAAATATGGAGCTATAGGGTTTGCTATAACAATTGGATTGCTACTTGCACTACATTTTACGGGAACAACGGGCGAAGTCTTTTTTATCAATAGTAGCGACCTAAGATCTGCATACGGCTTTTACATTGGCTCCATTTTTTCAGGAGTGATAGGCACTGGGTTTTATCCAATTTTCGGAAACCGAGTTTGGTGTCGATTTGGCTGTCCTATGGCAGCTATATTAGGGTTTCAACAGCGTTTGTTTTCAAAATTTAGAATCACAACCAATGGTGGTCAATGTATTTCTTGCGGAAATTGCTCAACTTACTGCGAAATGGGAATTGATGTTAGAGCCTATGCCCAAAAAGGAGAAAATATTGTTCGTTCTAGTTGTGTAGGATGCGGAATTTGTTCGGCAGTGTGCCCTCGTGGTGTTCTTAAACTAGAAAATGACTCAATGAAAGGCCGTATTAATCCTACTGAAATTTTACTAGGAAATGATGTCGATTTAATGGACTTAGTAAATCAAAAATAACGTAAAACTATTCATACTTTTGCACAGCCATTTAAAACAATAAATGATCCAGATAAAAGTTATTATTCCTGCTTTTAACGAAGCAGATTCTATTGCCAAGGTTATTAATGATATCCCAAAAATTGTTGATGAAATTATTATAGTAAACAACAACTCAACCGACAATACGGTTGAAAACGCAAAGAAAGCTGGTGCCAGCGTATTAACCGAAACAAATAAAGGTTACGGCTATGCTTGTTTAAAAGGCATGGACTACATTTCTAAACAAGAAATTAAACCAGATATTATTGTATTTCTAGATGGCGATTACAGCGATTATCCAGAAGAACTAACAAAACTCATCCAACCTATAATTGAGGATGACATTGACTTTGTAATTGGAGCTCGTGTGAAACAACTTAGAGAAAGTGGTTCTATGACCAAACCTCAAATTTTCGGGAATTGGTTAGCTACCTTTTTAATGCGCCTATTTTTTAATTCAAACTTCACCGATTTAGGGCCTTTTAGAGCTATTAAATATGAAAAACTATTAGCTCTTAATATGGAAGACAAAACCTATGGTTGGACGGTAGAAATGCAATTAAAGGTATTAAAGCAAAAAATGACTTATATTGAAATTCCTGTGAACTATAGAAATAGAATTGGTATTTCAAAAGTATCAGGAACTGTAAAGGGAGCCGTTATGGCTGGGGTTAAAATATTAGGATGGATTTTTAAATACAGCTTTAAATGATGTTTTTAATAGGTCTTATTATGGTTATTTACACCATCGCTTTGCTGCTTATATTTATGTATGCCTTAGCGCAACTCAACTTGCTTTCAAATTATATTTCTGCTAAAAAAAACCAAGACAACTCTCCTAAATTTGACCTTTCAAATCCAGCTGAAATCCCTTTAGTTACCATACAACTTCCTGTATTTAATGAAATGTATGTCATGGAGCGCTTATTGGAAAACATTGCTAAAATAGATTATCCCAAAGACAAACTAGAAATTCAAGTATTGGATGATTCTACTGATGAAACAGTAGATTCTACACAAAAACATATTGAAATTTTAAAAAAAACAGGTCTTGACATCGTTCATATTTGCAGAACAAATAGAGCCGGTTTTAAAGCAGGAGCTCTCAAAGAAGGACTAGAAATTGCTAAAGGAGAATTTATAGCCATTTTTGATGCCGACTTCCTTCCGAATGAAAACTGGCTTAAAGAAACCATCCCATACTTCAAAAATAAAAACATTGGTGTTGTTCAAACTCGTTGGAGTCACTTGAACCGAGATTTTTCGGTATTAACAAAAATCCAAGCTTTTGCTTTGGATGCTCATTTCACTTTAGAGCAAGTTGGAAGAAATAGCAAAGGGCATTTTATAAATTTTAATGGTACTGCAGGCGTATGGCGAAAAGCCTGTATTCTGGATGCGGGAAATTGGGAGGGAGACACGCTTACCGAAGATCTGGACTTAAGTTATAGAGCCCAACTAAAAAAATGGGAGTTTAAATATCTAGAAGATGTGGAAACTCCTGCCGAACTCCCTATAGCTATAAGTGCGGCTCGTTCACAACAATTTAGATGGAACAAAGGCGGCGCAGAGAACTTTAGAAAAATGGCTTGGAGAGTGATTTCTAACAAACAGCTTTCCCCTAAAAGAAAAGTTCATGGGCTCTTACATTTATTAAACTCAACCATGTTTTTAAACGTGTTAATTGTAGCAGTATTAAGCATTCCTATGCTGTATATTAAAAACGAATACACACATTTAAAACCATATTTCTACCTAATGAGTTTCTTTGTAATAAGTTCTGTAATCTTTTTTGTATGCTATTGGTTTATGTACAAGAAAATTTATGGTAGTAGCCTTAAAGATTTTGTACAGTACATCCTGATGTTTTTTACCTTCTTCTCTATAGCCATGGGTTTTTCATTACATAATTCAATAGCTGTAATTGAAGGACATATAGGAAAACGTAGTGAATTCATCAGAACCCCAAAGTTTAACATCCATGCTTTAACGGATAATTGGAAGAAAAACAAATACCTAAATAAGAACATTCCTATTTACGTGTTTTTTGAAGGCATTCTAACTCTTTATTTCGGGTTTGGACTATACTCCGCATTTGTGGTTGGCGATCAAGGCGGAGACTTCGGACTCTTCCCTTTTCATTTGATGTTATTCCTGGGTTTTGGATTCGTATTTTTTAAATCTGTAACTTCAAGGGTTTAAATCTTCTTAATTAATCTATAACCTCAGCTATATCTTCATAAACCTCAGGACTGTCTATAATAGCTGCTTTTGATGCTATAGCACGGAACAATTTTAAATGAGCAGGATCTCCACTTGGAACATAGTCTTTATCGTTATATTTTGGATTGGCGGACAGTTTAACAATAACTGTTTTGGTTGTTGGGTTAATATAGATATACTGTCCATAAACTCCCATAGCCATGTACTCGCCTGCATCGCTCTGTGGAATCCACCACTGATAGCCATAACCGAATTTACCTTCACTAGGCTGCACATGTGGCGCATCTGGAATTGTAGAAGCCTCAACCCATTTTTTAGGCACAATTTGTTTGCCATTAAAGGCGCCCTCATTTAAAAATAAAGCACCTACTTTAGCGTAGTCTCTTAAAGTTAAATTCAAACCTCCAAGTACCATTTCCATGTTTTCCCCGTCAAGCAACCAATAACCATCGTATTCCATCCCTAACGGATTGTATAGTTTTTCCTGCATATAATCTGTGATGGTTTTACCAGTGGCCTTTTTAAGAACCATTCCTAAAACATGGGTATTAATACTTACATAATGATTTACGGTGCCTGGATTAAATTCTCGTTCTAAACTAGATGCAAAAGCATCTTGGGAATTCCCCATAGCAAAACCTCTTCCCCAACGATTAATATCGCTGAAAAAATCGCCATAATCTTCATTAAATTTTACCCCTGTAGACATTTGAAGCACATCTTTAATTCTAACACCTTCATAAGCCGAACCTTTTAATTCTGGCGCATAAACCTCTACAGCTTCTTCAATGCTTTTTATATCGCCTTCTTCAACAGCAATGCCCATTAAAGCTGAAATAACAGATTTCGCCATCGACCAAGAAATATTTCTAGTAGATTCTGTATTGCCTAGGTAATAGTTTTCATAAACCAAGCTGTCATTCTGAATAACTAAAAAGCCAGTGGTCCAAGAATCTTCTAAAAACTTATCCGTATTATACTCTTTTCCTTCTAATTGAAAACTTTTAGGTAATTCCAATGCCTCTCCTTTAGAAAAAGGATGTTTGTTTACAGGAGCTTTCATAACTGCAACTGGCCAAACTGAGTTGAAAGACCTAAAGTTTGTTACTATTTGGTCCTCATCAAAAAGATGCATGGTTAGGTTTAGCATTTTGTATTTTGGATAAAACCAGATACTAAAAATTACAAGTATGGCTAAAATTACTAATCCTATTTTTTTCCAAGTTTTCATAAGAAGATGGTTGTTTTAAAATCAGTTTGTAAGATAATATCAAAAAAGCATTTTTCCTGTTAATTCCACATTATATTTAAAAATAGAGTAAATTCATCATGAACTTAAAAAGCAATTAATTTCTATCTTTGATTGATGTTTCTAAACACCACATTTCTAAAACTTCATAAAATCCCAATTGGTTTCGCTTTAATTAGCATATTGTTTTATGCGGGTTTTGCTTACGATTTACAAAGAACAGATACGATCAAGTTAATTAGCTTGTATGCAGCATTGTTCTTCCTATTCTTCAAACTAATTCAAATAAACAAAAGCAACCTCAGGTTTCTTACACTTCTGGCTTTTGCTTTTCGAACTGTTTTTATTTTTGCCATTCCAAACCTATCACAAGATTTCTATCGTTTCATTTGGGATGGACGTTTAATTCTAGAAGGAATAAATCCGTATCTTTTCACACCTGATACATTTATTTCAAAAGGCGAATTTCCAATAAACCAAGCGAAAGAACTTTATGAAAATATGGGTAGCCTAAGTGCTAGTCACTTCTCCAATTATCCACCCTTAAATCAGTTGTGTTTTGTTTTAGCTAACGTATTTGCTGGAAAATCTATCTTAGGCTCAGCTATTGGGCTTCGACTGATTATTATTGCTGCAGATTTTGGCACCCTTTATTTTGGTAAGAAACTACTTGAAAAATTACAGCTTCCTACTTACTACATTTTTTGGTATATATTAAATCCATTCATAATTATTGAGCTAACAGGAAATCTTCATTTTGAAGGTGTCATGATATTCTTCCTCGTTTGGAGCCTGTATTTATTACACGTAAATAAATGGAAATTAACAGCGGTTATTTTTGCTTGCTCTATTTCCATTAAACTAATTCCACTTATTTTTTTACCATTACTGTTTACTAAATTGGCTTGGAAAAAAAGCTTGATATTTTACGCAATCGTCGGGTTAATTACAACCTTACTTTTCCTTCCTTTTTACTCACAAGAATTTGTTCACAACTACACTGAAACAGTAGGCTTATGGTTTAAAAATTTCGAGTTTAATGCCAGTTTATATTATATCGCTAGAGAAATTGGCTTTGTAATATCTGGCTATAACCAAATAGCTGTTATTGGAACATATTCTGCTATTATGGTTTTTATATTTGTGATTGGGCTTAGCTTCTTTAGAAAAATCCACACTTTACCACAACTTATTACGGCCATGCTTTTTGCCATATCTTTTTACTTTTTTACGGCAACAACGGTACATCCTTGGTACATAGCTACCCTATTAATTTTAAGTATATTCACGAATTACAAATTCCCGTTGGCTTGGAGCTTCATGGTTATTTTTAGCTATTTGGCATACAGCAATAGTAATAACTCCGAAAACTTATGGGTAATAGCCTTGGAATATCTAGTTGTTTATAGTGTATTTTTGTATGAAATATTAAAAAAGAAACCTGTTGAAAATAAATGTCCCTAAAATATTAAGACGCTTTTTAAGAGTCGTTGCAACACTTTTTACGCTCTACGTGCTTTCCTTAGTTTTTGTTTATTTTAAACAAGAACGTTTCTTTTTTAATCCGAAATTATTAGCGAAAGACTATCAATTTGAATTCCAAGAGAACTTTGAAGAACTCCACATTCCCGTAGCTGAAAACATAAACCTAAATGCACTTTTGTTTAAAGCTGAAGAACCGAAAGGAGTTATTCTATATTTACATGGAAATGCTGGAGCTATTCATGATTGGGGAAAACGTGCTCCATTGTATTTAGATAATAATTACGATATTTTATTTGTGGACTATAGAGGCTATGGAAAGAGCGATGGCGCTTATAACAATTCAGAAGAGTTGTTTAACGACATGCAAAAGGTTTACGATTTCACAAAAACACGCTATAACGAAGATAAAATTGTAGTCTTAGGCTTCTCTTTGGGTTCTGGGTTAGCAAGTTTTTTAGCAGCCAAAAACCATCCGCGAATGCTAATTTTAGACGCGCCTTATTATTCCTGGAAAACATTAATTACGAAAGAAATAGCACCTCCAATTCCTGAATTCATTGTAAAATATCATATTCCAACTTACGAATTCATAAAAGAGGTTACTTGTCCGATAAAAATTTTTTATGGCACTAAAGATTTTCTAATTCGTCCAGAAACAAATGCAAAAAAGCTACAAGCTTTACAGCCAAATAATATTAAATTATTTGCAATTGAAGACGCCGGACACAACAGTTTACATATAACAAGACAGTATTACCAAAATCTAAAAAGAATACTCTAAACCCCGTTCATTTGCTTTTTGTTACGTTGCCTATATGACAACAAAACACCAGATAACAACCCAAGCAAAAAGCAACCTAGAATGACTAGAACTCTTGACATTGAAATTTCAAACATCAGGAATTTAATAGTAACCATTTCAGTATTCTGAACTGTAAAAATTACAACTAACAGTATTAGGAAAATGGCGAATATAGATTTTGAATTCATCACTTATACGTTTATTTTATAAGTTAATGAATTTACTATTTATAACAATAACTATATCTGCAACATTAATTAAAATCAAGATGAAATACCTAGTTGCGTTAAATACCTTTTAATTTTTATAAAATAAAAAAACATCTACCAAGGTAGATGTTTTTTCATGTTTTAATACCGACAAAGCTTACTAGTTGAGAAGAAGCAACTTGATAATTTACAAATTAAAGTGGTTTTAAACTTTCTACTCTATAAATAACAAAATCATCATCTTCATCTCCACTAACCTCAACAAAAGTTATTTTAAAACATTGATTGATATAACTTTCATCGTTTTTTAAATCGAATTGTTTTAGAACCCTTGGATGAACTTCATCAAACACTAGCTCTTCACCGTTTTCAAATAAAAAGGTATAATACCCGTCTTCATAAGATAAAAATTCAGCTTCTCTCATGATGTTAAATTTTTAGTCTTCGTCCTCGTCTTCATCAACTTCGTCAACAACGTCGTCAACATCATCAACGTCTTCATCGTCGTCAAATTCTAAATCTTTAACTGCCTCATCTGCAATAATATCATCTTCGACTTCTGCTTCCTCTTCCGAGTAATCTTCCATGGCTTGAACCAATCTAACACCAACTTTAACTAAGTAAATGGTGTCTTCCGTTCTAACCTCTACAGCCTCAACAATTTCATTTTTAATATTTCTAAAGGAAATGATATCTTCATCATCATAACCATCAGGGAATTTTTCAACTAGAAGATCTAAAATATCTTCGTTTAGTTTTTGATAATCTACTATTACTCGTTTCATTTTAAATAGGTTACATGTCTAATAAATAAGCAAATATTAATGGTGCAACAATGGTTGCGTCGCTTTCAATTATAAACTTTGGGGTATTTACATCTAATTTTCCCCACGTAATTTTCTCGTTAGGAACCGCACCTGAGTATGATCCGTAACTTGTAGTAGAGTCGCTAATTTGACAGAAATAGCTCCAGAATGGCGTATCCGTTCTTTCCATATCTTGGTATAACATAGGAACTACACAGATTGGGAAATCTCCCGAAATACCTCCTCCAATTTGGAAGAAACCAACACCATTTTTAGAGTTCTCTGTGTACCAATCTGCTAAGAAAGTCATATATTCAATTCCAGATTTCATGGTGCTTGCTTTTAACTCTCCTTTTAGAACGTAGCTAGCAAAAATATTCCCCATAGTACTATCTTCCCATCCTGGACAAATAATTGGTAAATTTTTCTCAGCTGCAGCGTACATCCAAGAATCTTTTAAATCTATTTCATAATACTCTTCCAAAACACCAGAAAGCAACATTTTGTACATATACTCATGTGGTAAATAACGCTCTCCTTTAGCTTCAGCATCTTTCCAGATTTTTACTATATGTTTTTGTAAACGTCTAAAAGCTTCTTCTTCTGGAATACAAGTATCTGTTACTCTATTCAGACCTTTCTCCATTAAGTCCCACTCTTCTTGAGGTGTTAAATCTCTATAATTTGGTACACGTTTGTAATGTGAATGTGCAACCAAGTTCATGATATCTTCCTCTAAATTCGCTCCTGTACATGAAATAATTTGAACTTTATCTTGACGAATCATTTCGGCAAAAATCTTTCCTATTTCAGCTGTACTCATTGCTCCCGCTAGAGAAACCAACATTTTAGCACCAGAATTCAATTGGTCTTCATACCCCTTTGCTGCATCTACCAAAGCAGCTGCATTAAAGTGTAAATAATATTTTTCTATAAAATTTGAAATCGCTCCTTTAGTACTCATCTTCTTCGTTGAATTTTGAATTGTTATTTTTATTGATGTATGAATTGTCAAAAGAGTTGTCGTACTCGTCGTCTACACCCTCATTTTGAAATTTATAACTAAGCATTTTGTAATATAATTTTGCAGCCAAGAAATCTGAAGATTTTTCAGTTTCATTAGGACATAGCTCTACAATATCGAAACCTACTACATTTTTCTCTGCGAAAATTTGCTTTAAAAAATCTAAAGTTTCATACCATAAAAGTCCTCCTGGCTCTGGCGTTCCAGTACTAGGCATAATTGAAGGATCGAATGCATCTAAATCAATTGTAATAAACACGTTTTCTGTCATTTGATCGATGGCAGAATCCATCCAAGTATCGTCTACCGCCATTTCATGTGCGAAATAAGTTTTCTCTCTATCCATAACAGTTGTTTCCACAACATCCATAGAACGAATTCCAACTTGAATTAAATTGGTAGTTTGACTAGCTTCGTAAACAGCACAGGCATGGTTGCATTTCGTGCCTTCGTATTCTTTACGCAAATCGGCATGTGCATCAATCTGCAATACGGTTAGATTATCAAAACACTCATTAAAAGCTCTAATAGTACCAATTGAAATAGAGTGTTCACCACCAAAAGCTGTAACAAATTTATTTCTCTTAATATACTTTTTGGTAACCTGGTGTACGGCTTCTACCATGGCTTCCGGAGAAGAGTTTTCTGTAACAGGATCGGCTAAATAAACCCCTTGCTGATACACTTCTGTGCCAGTTTCAATGTCGTAAAGCTCCATATTTTCTGAAGCATTTAAAAAAGCTTCCGGACCTTTATCAGCTCCTTTTTGCCAGGTACTTGTTCCATCGTAAGGCACAGGAATCAAAACTATTTTTGCATTATCTAGTTTTGAATATTCTTCTGGAATTCCAGCGTATGTCTTATTACTCATGTTTAATATCTATTGTTTTTAAATGTAAAATGCTATTCGAGTTACTATAATTTCTATTGATCACTCGTGTCATGATAACCTAAAATTTTAAGTAAGTCTTCACTTTTTTGTTGTTCACTAAATAATCTTGTAGAGAGGTTTCCATCTTCGTCTTTATCAATTAAAATATGCTTTGGCGAAGGAATTAAACAGTGTTGCAATCCTCCAAACCCTCCTATAGTTTCTTGATACGCACCGGTATTAAAGAAACCAAGATATAAGGGTTTGTCCTTGTTATATTTTGGCAAGTAAATAGCATTCATATGCTGTTCACTGTTGTAATAATCGTCGCTATCGCAGGTTAAACCTCCTAACAACACGCGTTCATAACTCTCATACCATCTATTAATTGGCAACATTACAAAACGTTTGTTAATTGCCCAAGTATCTGGTAAAGTTGTAATGAAAGATGAGTTAATCATGTTCCATTTTTCACGATCGTTCTGTTGTTTTTGGTAAAGCACTTCGTAAATAGCACCACCACTTTCTCCTACGGTAAAACTACCAAATTCGGTGAAAATATTTGGCACAGGAACTTCTTCTTGTTCACAAAATGATTGAATTTGATTGATAATTTCATCAACCATATATTCGTAATCAAAATCGAATGCCAAAGAGTTTTTAATTGGAAACCCGCCTCCAATATTCAAACTATCTAACGATGGACAAATTTGCTTTAAACTAGTGTAAACTTTTAAACACTTTGTCAACTCGTTCCAGTAATAGGCGTTATCTCTTATTCCTGTATTAATGAAGAAGTGAAGCATTTTAAGCTTAACCTTCTTGTTGTCTTTAATTTGTCTGTTATAAAATGGAACGATGTTTTTATATCCAATACCCAAACGTGAGGTATAAAACTCAAATTTTGGCTCCTCTTCTGAAGCAATACGAATTCCGATATTAAATTTACCATTGATTTCTTGTGAAAGCAATTCTATTTCTTCGTAATTATCGATAATTGGAATACAGTTCTTTTGTCCGTTATTAATTAACCGAGCAATATTAGTTACATATTGGGCACGTTTAAAACCATTACTAATGATGTAGGTTTTATCTGTAATTTTCCCTTCAGCTTTTAAGCTTTCTACTATATCTATATCAAAAGCCGAAGAAGTTTCAATATGAATATCGTTTTTTAAAGCTTCATTTAAAACATGTTTAAAATGAGAACTTTTAGTGCAATAGCAATAGTGATATTTGCCTTTATACTTATGTTTTTTAATAGCTTTTGCAAACCAATCCTTGGCACGGCCAATATTATTGGAAATTTGAGGCAAATAGGTGAATTTTAATGGAGTACCATATTCTTCAACTAAAGCCATTAAATCTATATCGTGAAATTGAAGATGTTTGTCTTCAAGTTTAAATTCTTCTTGTGGAAAATAAAAAGTCTGATTGATTAAATCAATATATCTTGTATTCATTATAAGTTTTTAAAAAAGTAATTATTCAAAGTTATTAAAACTAAACCTTTAAAGGTAAACAATAATGTATACAAATCAAACTTGAATTTGACTTTGAGTTGTTGGTATAAACCCATAGTTATGCTGACTAGCATAAATGGCTATTACGGAAGATAGCTTTAAAATTCGGTTACTTAATCTGTAAGCTGCTTTTGAAAATGACTTCCAAATTTTCAAAGGCCCGAACGTAAAAACATGGTTCAAATTGTTCAGCTAATTAAGATGCAAAAGAAATGTTTTTTTTTAAAAAACTACTCACTTTTAATAAAAATATTAATCTGTTTATTTTAATAGGTTTTTAGTACTCCTGTTTGTATTTGACATTAAAATCCAAACATACTTAAGACTAAAAATCAACACATTAAACAAACATATACAACAATTACAATCAAACAGCTCCAATGGAAACTACCGTTTTTAAAAGCCCTAAAGTACAGAACAAAAAAAATTCATTGGACAAGTCAGTTTTAATAAGAAAACTGCTATCAATCCAATGAATTTATATTCGTTTTTTTCTTCCTCTTTAAGAAGAATATTATTTAACTCCTTCCTTTTTAAAGCACGACAAAAGAAACAACTATTCGAATTTTATTTCTAATTGTAGGTTTGTTTTAAAGAAAAGAATTATAACATTCTTAAAGTATTCAACTCTTGTTCCGTTAGATGTTTCCAATGGCCTCTAGGAATATCCTTTTTGGTTAAGTGACCAATAGCAACACAATCCAAACTAATAATATCGTATTTCAACTCATCGAAAATAGTTCTTATTATAGTATTTCCCGTGTTTTTAATCTTCAGTCCTATTTCTTTTTTAGAGGCACCATCTATATAGCTAATTTCTTCAACAGCTACATGCTTTCCATCTATTTTTAAACCTTCTCTAATTTTTACTAGATCTTCAAATTTTAAATTCTTATCTAATTCAATATGAAATAAACGAGCGACCCCATGTTTAGAATTAGTAAATTTCTCAACTATACTTTCATCGTTCGTAAACAAAAGCAAGCCTTTTGAATTACGTCCTAAACGTCCAATTGGTTTTATTCTTGAATCTGTTGCATTAGCAACTAAATCCATAACGGTTCTACCTTTGCCTTCTGCAGTGGTTGTGGCAAAACCTTTTGGTTTATTAAGTAAAACGTATGCTTTCTTTTCAGGATTTACACGTCTACCATCGTAACGAACATCATCGGCCAATTTTACCTTATAACCCATTTCGGTTACAACTTTTCCATTAACAGATACTAAACCAATAGCTATATGCTCATCGGCTTCTCTACGGGAGCAAATCCCAGAATTAGCAATGTATTTATTTAAACGAATCTCATCTGGATTCGATTTTTTTGGTGCTGCTTTTTTCTCAACCTGAGGTTTTGATGTAGCAAATTTCTGCTTGTTTACCGGCGCATTTCCTCTTGCAAAGCTTTTTCCTTTCTCAGAACTACCACCTCTACTCGACTGGTTAGCTCCTCCCTTTTGCTGTCCTCTTCCTGAAGATTTCCCTTTACTACTGCTACCTTGATTTCTACTCATAATCTTTTCCCAAAAAACTGGGAGTCTTTTTTAATTAAAATATACTAAATTTCTCCGCAAAGATACAGAAAGACCTATTGCTTTCAATCATCTAAATAACAATTCTTAAATTCTATTAAGCACTAAATCAATATTTATAAGCATAATACTGAAAACACCTGCTACAATAATAAATTTTAAAATGTTATGTAAAATTAAATAATGTGCTTTTGTTTTTGAAGTCCAAAGAAGAAAAATAAATACAACCAACAATAAAACACTTAAGTAAAAGAAGTAACTCATCTGTCCCACGTTAAAGTGAAACAACAAAAAATATGCAGGAATGGTGGTTAAAAGCGCCAAAACAGATAGCATAACCTTTGAAACATTTTCGCCATAAACTATAGGAATGGTGTGATATTTCAACACTAAATCTCCTTTTATGTTTTCTAAATCTTTGGTCAGCTCTCTCATAGAAATAATTAAAAACAAATAGGCCGCATGGACAAAAATAACATGCTCGAAATTTTTGTAATACATAAAAATAGCGAAAAATGGAGTAATGGTTAAAACAGCTGAAGTTAAATTTCCAATAAATGGGAGTTTTTTTAATTTATGTGAATAAAACCAAATACCAAATATGTAAAGCGAAAAGAAAATAACGGTTCTAAACGACACATAACTAGCCATAACTACTGCCACAAAATTAAGTACGAAATACAATGACAATTTTGTATTCTGACTGACAAGCCTGTCTAATTTAGACTTATGAGGGCGATTGATTAAATCCTTTTCCGAATCGTAGAAATTATTAATAATGTAACCTCCTGCAATGGTTGCAGCAGATGCTAAGACTAAAATTAATAGGTATAAATCTAAAACCACTTCCCTTAAAGGCAAGTCGTGTGCAAGTATATAGATAGAAGTTAAATATTGAGCAATTACTACAATAAGGATATTGTATCCTCTAACAACAGAAAACATGCTAAAAAACTTGAGTAGAATGTGTTTCTGTCTTCTGGTTAACATGTATACCTAAAGTAAAGTAAAACTATTTGTAGAATTCCTCGTCTAAAAAGATTTGTTTAGAAATTATAAACGACTTCTAAATTGTAATCTTTAAGAGATTTTTTTGCCTTTTCAATATCTTCGGTAAAGCCAAGGATATATCCACCACCACCTGAACCACAAAGCTTTAAGTAGTAATCATTTGTTTCGATACCTTTTTTCCAAAGCTCATGAAACTGCTGTGGAATCATAGGTTTAAAATGGTTTAATACCACTTTCGATAATTTTTTAGTATTGCCAAATAGGGATTTAATATCTCCTTTTAAAAAGTCATCTACACACGCATCAGTATGTTTTATAAACTGATTTTTCAGCATATTTCTAAACCCTTCCTGTTTCATGTTTTCCATAAAAATACTCACCATTGGAGCAGTTTCACCAGTAATTCCGCTGTCAATTAAAAAAACCGCATTTTTCCCTTCTGAATTTTGTGAAGGAATTCCTGTGGCTTCAATATTATCATTGGAAAGGATAAGAATTGGAATGCTTAAATAACTATTTAAAGGATCTAAACCTGAAGATTTTCCATGGAAAAAAGATTCCATTTCAGAAAAAATCGATTTTAATTTTAATAACTTTTCTCTAGTTAAGTTCTCTAAAACGGTAATTTTTTCGAAGGCATATTGATCGTAAATAGCAGCAACTAAGGCACCACTACTTCCCACCCCATAACCTTGCGGAATAGAAGAATCAAAATACATACCTGCGTCAACATCTTCTTCTAATTTATCAAAATCGAAACTCACTAAGTTAGCATCAACCGTTTTAAGGTATTTAACAAAGCGCTTCAAACTTTCATTGGACTTTTTTGCTACTTCAGACGTACTGCCTTCCATTTTTAAAGCACCATTATAAAAATTATAAGGTATTGATAAGCCTTTGGAATCTTTAATGATTCCATATTCTCCAAAGAGTAATATTTTTGAGTAAAAAAGGGGTCCTTTCATAAAATAGTGTTCAGTCTCAGTGCGAAGTAATCCGCAACCTTCATTCAAATATACGTAATAATATTATAATTGGTTTGCACCAAATCCAATTTGGTCACAAATATATTGCTCGTTTTGACAATATGCAACTAATTCATTCTTAATGAAGTCTAAGATAACCTTAGCTTCCTTTTTAGGATAAAGTACATGCACATTTGCTCCGGCATCCAAAGTAAATCCAATATGCAAACCTGTATCTTCTCTAAAACTCCAGATTTTATTGATGATTTCAAGTGTGTTTGGTTTCATTAAAATAAAATATGGCATGCTTGTCATCATCATAGCATGAAGCGTTAATGCTTCACTTTCTATCAAGGCAATAAATTTATCTAAATCCCCCGACTCCAATATCGGCTTTAGTTTTTCAAGATGATCATGAGCCTGCTTAAACCGATTTTTGGCATAAGGATGATCATGCATTAAATTATGACCAACCGTACTGCTTACTTGTTTTTCGCCTTTATCTACTAGCAAAATAGTGTCTTGATATTCCTTGAAATTGTCATGAACCTGGTACGGATATTTCGTGCCAAACAAATCGCTACTTCCGGATATAACATCTGTATCTCCCCAAACTATAACATCACCTTCAATACTTCTACAAGCAGATCCCGAGCCTAATCGTGCTAGAAAGGATGCTTTTTTATTGAAATATTCATCTGTCACTTCAGGATTTAACTGTTTTTCTATACTCATTAGACACAAAGCTAAAGCACTCATACCTGAAGCAGAAGAAGCAATACCTGAACTATGTGGGAACGTATTAGAAGTTTCAATTTTAAAATGAAAATCCTTTAAAAAAGGTAGATAAGGTTCTACTCTCTTAAAAAAGGTGTCAATTTTTGGTTTAAAATCATCCTTTTTCTTTCCATCTAAAAAAACTTCAAATGAGAAATTAGTAGAATCCTCAATTCGAGAATAAGAAAGTGTTGTAATTGTTTTACAGTGATTCAAAGTAAAACTAATGGATGGATTTGCCGGAATTTGGTTTTCCTTCTTTCCCCAGTATTTTACTAAGGCTATATTACTTGGAGATTCCCAAGTAACTGTTCCATTTTCTATTTTAGACTTAGATGCTTGTGGAATAAAATCTTGTTCGCTCATACTGCTAGTAAGGTGACAAAAACTGCTTTAAGGACAATTTTTAAATTTGCTTGTTTCTTATTTGCAAAAATAGGAAATATCTAAAGGTCTTTTTAATTTATCAACGACATTGCCATTAATTTTAGCATAGTTTTATAATTTCTAGCCGTGGCAAATGTGTTTAACTTTCGTTCAAAAAAGTTTACATTGAATTTAGCTTGACCAAAACCTTTTTCTGAGAAGAAATAAATACAATCCTTAATAATTTTATATGTTTCGCCTTCATAAACCTTTTCCGACACGGTTTTCACTAAATTATCCTCTGATAAATCATGTAGCATGATAAAGTAACTATTCTTTTTTTGTTCTTCTGAAAATGGGCAGCTTTCAAAAATACGCTGTAGTTCCAACCTTGTCTTTACTAAAACAGATACTTCAAATCCAAAATGTTTTAGAATGGCATTTTTTATAATTTCCTCTATTTTAAGAAGGTTCTTTTCTGAAGATTGTAAAATAACATTCCCGCTTTGTATATAGGTTTGTATGTTTTTAAAATTAGAGGTTGCAAGTAATTCCCGTAAATCAGCCATAGGCACTTTTTTATGACCACCCACGTTAATTCCTTTTAAAAGTACGATGTAAGTATGTATCACTTTGAAATGGATTTAGCTACAATATAAGCTCCCGTCCAAGCATTTTGAAAGTTAAACCCTCCTGTTACAGCATCGACATTAATTACCTCTCCGGCTAGATAAAGATTATTATGAAGCTTACTTTCGAATGTTTTAAAATTAATTTCTTTTAAATCGACCCCTCCTGCAGTAACAAACTCTTCTTTAAACGTACTTTTCCCATCCACTTGAAAAACAGCCTGAGTTATTTGGGACGCTAAGGTTTCCAATTGATGCTTGTTTACGTCGGCCCAACGAACTTCCTGATCCAGATCCGAGGCTAAAACTAGCTTTTGCCATAATCGTTTTGGCAAATCGAATTGTGTGGACTTAAAAACAGTTTTCTTCGCTAATTCCTGTTTTAACTGCTTCAATTGCTCCAAACAATCTTCAAAGGATTGCCTGATAAAATTAACCTCAATTTCAAACTTATATTCACGTTTAGCTAATTCAATGGCTCCAAAAGCCGATAGTTTTAAAATAGCTGGAGCGCTCATGCCAACATGGGTAATAAGCAAAGGACCTTCACTCCATAAATCTGTTCCTAGAACTTTCACCTCAACATTAAGAGCGACTACTCCAGGAATATCTTTAATACGTTCATCTTTAATATCAAAAGTAAAAAGCGATGGAACGGGCTGCGAAATAGTATGACCTAACACTTCAAGAAGCTTCCATATTTTAGGATTACTACCTGTAGCTATCACTAATTTTTCAGTAGTAAAGACACCTTGTGAAGTATCTAAACTCCAAACATCTCCTTCTTTATTAATAGTTTTTAAAGCATGGTTATACAAAACCTCAACTTTTTGTTTCTTAGCTTCATTTAAAAAACAATCGATAATGGTTTGTGAGGAATTAGACTCTGGAAACATCCGACCATCATCTTCAATTTTAAGGGCAACACCTCGCTTTTCAAACCATTCAATGGTATCTCCAGTCATAAATTGATGGAACGGGCCTAATAATTCCTTTTCACCACGCGGATAATGAAGCACTAATTCTTGTGGATCAAATTCTGCATGAGTTACGTTACATCGTCCGCCTCCAGAAATTTTTACCTTTTGTAGCCCTTCTTTACCTCGTTCAAGTATAGCAACACTTAATGTTGGATTTTGCTCAGCTATATTTATACCAGCAAAAAAGCCTGCTGCTCCTCCTCCAATTATTATTACATCAAATTTTTTCATAAATAATCTGGAACGTCTGAAATGATACCATCAACCTCATAGCTCTTCATACGTTTTATGGTTTCTTCATTGTTAACCGTCCAAGTAAATACTTTATAACCTTCGGTTTGTGCACGTTTAACATTGTCTTTAGTTAATAAAGCAAAATTAGGATGAATGGCTACTGCCTGAATAGTTTTCGCGAATTCCATAGCTTCAGTTACACTTGCTTTAGTTAAAACTCCTAAGGGAATTTGTTCATCTTTTTTAAAAACACCTTCTAATTCATGATGCTGAAAACTGGACACAATAAAATCGTTATATAACCATCCCTTTTCTTTGATGTATTTCTGTATAACTTCTGAAGTTTTAATGGCAGTACCTCTCCCTTTTAATTCAATATTTAAAAAACATTTTTTATCTATTACTTCAAGGACTTCTTCTAAGCTTGGAATTGAAAATTCGTTATTCACTTTCAATTTCTTTAATTCTGAAAGCGAATGTTTTCCAACTTCACCTGTGCCATTCGTCATTCTATCTAAGGTGAAATCATGAAACACAACCAATTCTCCAGACGCACAGACATGCACGTCTATTTCAATTCCATCTACGCCGAAATCCAATGCCTTTTGAATGGATTCCAAAGTGTTTTCAGCTAAGTAACCTTTAGCTCCTCGATGCCCTATTTTTAAACAAGAATAAGCCATTTTACTTAACTATTGGACGCATTAATCCTTCTTGGGCTACAGAAGCTACAAGTTTTCCGTCTCGCGTAAAAATATTACCTCTGGCAAAACCTCTGGCGTTAGAGGTGCTTGGAGATTCTAAAGAAAACAACATCCAATCGTCTAAATCGAAATCTCTAAAATACCACATAGAATGATCCAAACTTGCAGTTTGCAAATTCCCCCAATGAGCAGTGGCTGCATGAGGCTGTATGGCTACCGACAAAATATTATAATCTGAAATATAGGTCAGGATTTGTTGTTTTGTAGGCAAATCTAAATTTGAAGTATTACCTTTTAATTTAAACCAAACATCCGTATAAGGTGGTAGATTTTTTTTATTCAAAGGATTCGGCACTTCCGTAGGTTTAAATTCTACAGGTCTAGGAATCTCTAAAAACGTCTTCGTTTTTTGTGGCAACATATCTCCAAATTTCTCTAGCATATCAGTCCAGCTCATTAAGTCTTCGGGCTGAATAATATTTGAACCCATCTTAATTTGATGCTCATGGCCTTTCTCTACTTTATGAAATGAAGCTGACAAAATAAAAATAATAGTTCCATTTTGACGAGCAGTGACACGTCTAACAGAGAAACTCCCTCCATCCCTCATAATACTAACTTGATAGTGTATGGGCAACTTTAAATTCCCTGCTTCCAAGAAATAGCCATGCATAGAATGCAGAACTCTCTTATTAGTTATAGTCCTATGGGCGGCATTGATGGCTTGAGCCAGTACTTGCCCTCCAAAAACATTAGGGCTGCCAACAGTTTCACTTCTGCCTTCAAACAAGTTTTCAGAAAGCTGCTCTAAAATTAAAATATCTAATAGGTCGTTTACAGATGTCATAAATTGAAATTCTAATCTTTAATTTTCCAAAACTATTAAATTCATTTTTGGGTTGGTCTTATTTTTATAATTAGTTTTGGATAAAACGGTTTTTATCACAACTTTATGATTCGTAAAACGATATTTATTTTATGCTCACTCCTTTTGTTATGCTCATGTAACAAAGGTCGTTTGCATAAAATAGGAGATTTTCCTTTATCTTTAAAAGAAGCCTCTGCTGCCGAAATTGTTAAGGGCTCGCCACTAATTTGGACCATAGAGGATTCTAGAAATCCCAACATACTTTATGGCGTAAATGAAAGAGGAAATATCATTAGAGAAATAACTGTAATAAATGCTACAAACAAAGACTGGGAAGATTTAACAAGCGATTCCTACGGAAATATTTATATAGGTGATTTTGGAAATAACAAAAAGGACAGAGACTCTTTTAACATTTATAAAATATCCAATCTAAAAGATGTAAAGCAACATGCCATTGCTGAATTGATAACATTTAAACTACCACCCGGCACAAAAAAACTGAATTTTGAAGCCTTTTTCATCTACAAAAAGCACTTCTATATTATAAATAAGAAAAGTAAAAAAACCATGCTATTTAAGGTTCCAAACCGTATTGGAAACCATACTGCAGAATATGTTTGCAGCTTTAATCTTGAAAACGAAAAACAAAAAATAACATCGGCCGACATTAGTAAGGACGGAAAAACCATAGTTTTATTAAATCATAATATGATTTGGAAAATAACCGATTTTCATACGGATGATTTTTGTAGTGCCACCATAGAAAATATACCTCTGAATCACATTTCTCAAAAAGAAGGCATTTGCTTTAAAGACGAAAACACCGTGTTAATTACAGACGAACGGATTGGGTTTATTGGAGGTAATATCTACTCCATAAAAATAAAATAAGCATAAAAAAAAGCCTTCTAGTTACAAAAACTTAAAGGCCTTATGATATTAGGTGTACTCCTACTTCAGCTTGTCTGCATGAATTCTACGAAGTTTTGATAACTTCGGCGCTATTACCATACTACAATACCCCTGTTCTTTATTGTTCCTGTAATAATCCTGATGATCCCTTTCGGCTTCGTAGAAAATTCCCAACCTACTTAATTCAGTAACTATAGTATCTTCAAAATACGGAGCCAATTCTTGAAGTATAATTTCGGCCAACATCTTTTGTTCTTCATTATGATAAAAAATCACTGAACGATATTGTGTCCCTTTATCTGCCCCTTGACGATTTAAAGTAGTTGGGTCGTGGGTTGTCATAAAAACGATTAAAATATCTTTGTATGAAATAACATTTGCATCAAAAGTAACTTGAATTACTTCTGCATGTCCAGTTAAGCCAGAGCACACTTCTCTATAAGTTGGTTTTCCAGGAACAGTTCCACCGGAATACCCAGAAACCACTTTTTCTACACCCTTTATTTCTTGAAAAACCGCTTCTGTACACCAAAAACAACCACCACCAAAGGTCGCTAATTGAATATTTTTACTGCTCATTTATTCCTTTTCTAAGATAATTGATTCCGAATTCACACAATATCTCAAACCACTTGGCTCTGGACCATCAGGAAACACATGTCCTAAATGTGCATCGCAGGTATTACACATAACTTCCACGCGCACCATACCAAAAGCGGTATCTTTTTCATATTTAATAGCATTAACTTTGATAGGCTGGGTAAAGCTAGGCCATCCTGAACTTGAGTCAAATTTTATAGTAGAATCAAATAAGGGGGCGTGACAACAAACACAATTGTATTTACCTGCTTCATGTACACTACAAAGAGCACCACTATGCGGGGCTTCTGTCCCTTTTAATCTAGTAATTCTATATTGCTCTGGGGTTAATTGAGCCTGCCATTCCGCAGTAGTTTTCTCAACCCGAGAGTCTGGTGTTGGATTTCCTTTTACAGAAAAACTTATAATATCTTTCCAAGTTAGCATGTTACTTTTCAGTTTTAAAGATTCGTGTCGTCTACTTTTCAATTTTCTTAGTCGTTAGTAAAGTTACCGACTTACATTACAAAAGTACTGAAAACAAAAAAGCCTCAACCTAAAGTTGAAGCTTTCTCTAATTTTGTGCGGGCGGGGATAGTACAATCATTGATTTCATTAATATTCAATTAATCTATAAAGAGCTCAAAACTACTATATTTAATGGTGTTTAAAAGACATTAACTTATTTTTAATTTATTCTAATCTTATTTAATTTTATCAAAATGGGGGAATATTAGGGGAATATACTATTAATTTATATCTTTGAATAAAGGATTTAAATTATGGCCAGCAGCAACTTCAGAATTAAAACAAACAACGATTGGAATACTATTTATTATAGATTCAAACAAGGAGGTCAATTTGATTTAGAGCTTTCTACAGGAATTCAAATTCCTAAAGATAGATGGAGTCAATCTAAACAGAAAATTTTAATAACCCCTCTAATGGACTTCAAAAGCTTTAATGAAAAGCTTGTAGAGTTAGATATTTTTATTAGGAAAGAGTATGAAAACTCCAAAATTAATTCCTCTATTATTAATTCAAAATGGTTAAAAGAAAAAATAGCTTCCTTTTTCAAAAGAGAAACACAGGAGGAAGATACCAATGAAAAGATTTTCTTAACCAATTTCATAAGCTCCTTTATTAAGGAATCACATAACAAAAAGACTAGAAACAATAAGCCTATTGCAAAAAGAACTATTCAGCATTATCAAACTACACAAAACAAAATAATTGCCTTTGAAGAGTTTACAAAATATCGCGTACTATTAAGTGAAATAGATATAGATTTTCATACAAAATTTATCGAATTTCTAGAGACCGAACAAAAACTAAACCCTAACACAATTGGAGGTTATATAGATGATATTAAGCTCTTTTGTAGAAACGCCACTAGAAAAGGGATAGAAATACCTAATGATTATAGATTTCCTGAATTTTATAGCCCTTCTAATAAGACTAAAGACATCTATTTGAAAGAAGATGAAATTAATAAGGTATATAATGCTTCTTTCGATTTAGAACACCTAGATAATGCAAGGGATTGGTTTATCATTGGATTAAGAACAGGGTTAAGGATATCAGATTTTTTAAAGCTAACAAAAAAGCATCTTGAAGATGGTTTCATTGAAAAAACGACAGAAAAGACTGAATACCCTGTTTTAATTCCACTACATGACCAAGTTAAAGCCATATTAGCAAAAAGAAACGGTTGCTTCCCTAGAAGGATTAGCGACCAAAGATTTAATGAATATATAAAAAGGGTATGTGAGGAAGTAGGTATAAATGAAAAGGTAGAAGGAGCTAAAATGTGCCATGTTAAAACTGTAATTATAAAGGATAAAAAAGGAAAGGATAAAAAGAAAAAAATATACAGAAAAAAACATGGTGTTTACTCGAAACATGAATTAGTCTCCTCTCACATTTGCCGAAGGACTTTTGCCACTAACTTATACGGCAAGATTGACACATTAACAATTATGAAAATAACTGGACACAAAACCGAGAGTCAATTTTTAGATTACATTAAAATAACGCCTAGGGAATATGCTGAAAAATTAAAAGCTTATTGGAGTAAAAATTCATTAAACATATAAATTTACAACGATTTAAATATTAAACACTATATCAATTAAGAAAATCAAAGTTGATGATGAAGCAACTAATAATCTTTTGCTTTGAATGGAAATCACAATTTAAAATTTTAAAATCTCACGTTGTTTCCCTAAAAGATTGGCTTGAAAATTAAATTTTTCAACTTATATCAATAATACTCCTTATTAATCTTATATTTATTACACTAACCAACTTATTATGAAAACAATAAACAAATATTTTTTTTTAAACACATTCACCATCTTATTCTTATCCATAATAACATTTACTAATTGCAGTAGTGACGATAATAGTAGTAATGACAATACAGACAACCCTGTCTATTTAGACACCAATGGCAGTACTATTAAGGCTAAAGAATGGGCAGAAATTGGAGATATAGGTGAAATTAACGGGGAATTATACACGGTTGTAGATTATCAGGTATTAAGACAGATGATTATCAATGATGAAGATTTCTCTAAAGTCGCTACAACTTTTGTTACCAACATGCACACACTATTTAGAGATAATAGCAGCGGTATTGTTTACCCAATAAATTATGACATAACAAGCTGGGACACAAGCAACGTAACTACCATGCATGGTATGTTTTATGACCAAGAATCTTTTAATCAAGATATAGGAAATTGGAATACAGGTAATGTAAGCTCAATGGCTAGTATGTTTACAAACGCACACTCATTTAATCAAGATATTGGAAATTGGGACACAAGCAATGTAAGTACAATGTATGCCATGTTTGCAAACTCATATTCATTCAATCAAGATATTGGGGATTGGAACACAAGTAACGTAAGAACAATGAGTCTTATGTTTACAAGCTCACATTCATTTAATCAAGTCATTGGGAATTGGAACACAAGTAATGTAATCAATATGGGTTGGATGTTTGCAAATGCACAGTCTTTTAATCAAGACATAGGAAGTTGGGACACAAGCAATGTTACTGAAATGATTCAGATGTTTAACGCTGCTCAATCATTTAATCAAAATATATCTTCATGGTGTGTTTCTAATTTCACACAAGAACCACAACATTTCTCTATAGACTCACCTTTAATGACAATAAATAAACCTATTTGGGGAACATGCCCTTAATTTATGAGGTACTATCTTAAAGGCTTGCATCCTAATTCGTAATTTCTCAAAAATTCTATTACATTTAAGTTATAATATAATTTATACTTCAAGAATCTTAATTTATAAGATACCAACCGAGACGAGAGTCCACGGTGGTTAAATGATGTGGACTGACTGTCAAAATAAAGTGCAACTCTCCTATTTAATTGATGATGTTTTTAATAAAACAAAAAAGTTATGGCCATTCAAAAATTATTCAGTTTTTTTAATTCTTTTAAAAGCAAAAAGACTGTAAGAAATAATCATAAATTAGAGATTAACAAACCTGTTCAAAGAATAAAAGTTGATGATGATTTTAGCATCATAAAACAAGCTTTTATTGATTTAGGCATTGATATAACGGATATGTCAGTCAAGAAAATTGAAAATGAATTAGATAAAAGGATAATAAACAATATTGGAAACTCACTACAGCAAACAAAAGATAGCAAAGGCGAGGAAGCCACAAGAAATTTTTTTGCCCATAATGAAAACCACAATTTAGTTATTTTAAAAGCTCATCTGGTATCTCTTAAGTGGTGGTTTGATAATAATCTATAATGCTCTAATAAATCTAACATCAACCTTGACTCATTCTGCATTCCTCAATTTGAATTTAATTAGTTCCGCAAGCTTTTTTTTAAACACAATATATGTTGATTAATCCAATTATCTAAATTATCTCTATAATCTTGACCTCCACGGTTAACAGCAGTTTGAGATGGACTGTAAGAAGTGGAAACAAATTCAATTTCATTGTTATTACAAGTATTAATAATTTGTGTAACAAATGGATTAAAACCTAAATTAATATTTAATGGTCTTGCAATTAAATTATTCTCAATTCGACGATTACCTAATGTATGGATTACTTTGGTGATATTATTTTGCTCTAAAAGCTCTATTATCTGATGATTAAACTCTAAGGTTTTATAAAATAATTGATTATTAAAATTAAACGGTCTTCTTACTCGAAAGAGTTCTTTATCTTCATATTTAGTGTAAATGCGTTCATTTACATATTGATTTAGAACTTCTTCATTGGCACATTCTAACTCAATGGAGTTAATGATGTCGCAACAGAAAAATCTATATTTATTCATACAGACTATTTTGTCTTGAAGATTGTTCGTGAAATGATTTTCAGGTAAATTCATGTTTCTGGCTATACTTTTCCAAAAATGATTTGTGGTTCTACCATAATAAAAATCTGTAATTTGATTTGGGTCTGGTTTATTTGGATTAAATGAACCTAAAACTAATGTCTTTGATTTTTTAAAAATTGGATTTAGGTTTTCCAAATCCCAATTTACTAATGCGTGTTGTATTATCATTTTTCAGTTTTGTAAGTAACAAGTTACCATATAGTACATATCTTGTTTATCAACTAATTTAGCAAACAGAAACCGAATAGAAAATCTAAGAGGATTTTCGTAAGTAGGCGAGTACTAGCTATTATTATACATGCCGTTAACCACAGGTTTTATTCCGATTTATTTAGTATATATTCAAATATGTTCGATGTGATTTTTTCCATTCCTTCTGCAATTTTATCGGAATGATAAACAACTTCAAATTCTAAATCATCGTATTTCGCTGTTAAATATATTGTGTCTTTTACCGCTCGAATATTTAGAGGAATCGAAATTTCAAATTTGACATCGTATCCATATTTTTCAAATTCTTTATTAGTTAGTAAAACATCTGTATTGTCAGTAGAATTGAATAAAGTGTTTTCTATTTTAACTGTTTGACTAATACTGTTTTTATCAACTAATGTTGTGAATTGAACAATTTCATAATCTTTTCTGTCTTCTAATTTTACAACTAAATTAGTTGGTGGAATAATCTTTTCAATTACTGATTTATTTTTAACTCGAATGGTAGAATACTTTGCTTTTTTGGAGTCTTTAATTTGAAGACTGTAATTTGGATTTTGAGTTATTTTGAAAATAGGGTTAAAAATTTTCTTTCTATCTTCTTCGTCATATTCGTTTAATATAAGATTAACAGTTTCTTCATCATAATCCGCATCTAAAACTATATCTTTATACTTATAACCAACACCTAAAGCCCAATCTTTTATTTCTCTATCCTCTATTGCACCTTTCATTACTTTATCAACAGCCAAACCAACTTCAAAACTCCCATATTTTAAATCAACCATTCGAAAGTCCAAATCAGGAAGGATTCGATTGAATATTTTATGTAGTTTACTATTATCTGTTTTTAGTTCTTTAAAAGCAACAAAAAAATCTGCCTTCAAAAAATTCTTAAAAGATTTTGATAAGTTTGAAAGTAGGTCAGTTGCTAATTCGTTTAATCCAATTGTATCTGAATACTTAGCATTAATTGGCGCAAATTTTACATAAAAAGCTTCTTGCCTTAAACTTGTTAAATATGATGTCGATTCATAATTTCTTATGAAATCTAAGTAATATGAATTCTCTGAAGGTCGATATTCAAGAAATGAATCTTCTAAAGGAAGATAATTATTATCAATAAGGTCAGTCTGAATAATATCTAAATTTAAAATGTTTCCTTCAAAATCTTGTTCTAGGAAATATCCAATATTCTTATTTTGTAATATTAATTTACGAAGTGATAAATTTTTAGTTAGATAATTATATATAGAACTTTCTTCTACTTCAAGCATTAAATAATTATCAGAATTTTCTAATGTATCCACTAAATACAAAAGAAAATGCTTGTCATTTCTTTTATAGTGAGTTAGAATAGGCTCATCTATAAAAATGATATCTTCAATTTTTTCAAATTGATTAAGGTCGAATATTTTTTTGTTATTCTTCATCTTGGTTGACAAGTGCAAATTTAGTTAATAAATTAACTTCTTTTTTAGGGAAGAATGTATAATGTCTTTTGTTTTTTGTTGGATATTTAATACCATCATCATCAGTGATTTCACTTACTGCTATCGCAGTAAACTTTTCTCTTGTTTTCTTTGGCAGATTTTGAAGTGCTTCTTGAGCACTTTTTAAACTGTCATATGTTGATAAACCCCAAGCAATACATATGTTATCAAATTTTGGTTTATGAATTAAAGAATGAGGCTTAAATGAGTCTGAATCTAATGGAACAGATAGTATAAATCTATAAAGAGTTTTATCTCCATTTTCACTCTTTGCAGGACATCCTTCTATTTTATCTATATTTTCCTGAAATTTTAAAGTCATCTATTATATTTTTTTCCACGTTATAATCATTATGTTATTCTATAGGGCTTAAATGATTTTCGTTAGCACTTATTGTTCCTAAATAATCAATAGTTTCCCCATTATCTGATTTTTCAATAAAAAGCAAATAATCATAACCTTCTTCTGGAAATAATTCCTTTTGATTCATTGGATTTACTTTTGGTTTGTATGGAATATCTTTAGTGGCAATAATTAGGCATTTTTTTCCTGTTAAATTATTGAAAACTCTTTGTTCAATTTTGTATTTCATAATTATATAATGATTGGTGTTATTTCTATAACATAATTTCCAATTTCTTTTTTGGATGAGTTCCGTTTATTTGTAAATATTTATTGTCAATATATTTAAAAATTTGCCAATTAGCTTCAAAATCTTCTGGGAATTCATATGGATTTAATCCACTATCTATTATTGTAACCTTTCCAGAACTTTTAAATCCGTCAAACCTTATCATTACTTTCTTTTCTATTTTCGCAAAGTTTTTAGAAGTGGTTAGTTCTATTTTTGCATCGAAAAAAACATTAGAATTTTTATCAGATAAATTTTTGTCAGCAATAAAGCTTTTTAGTTCGTTTGTATTATCGTAGTTCATCGGTTTCTTCAACTTGTGGGTAACGTCTCGGCTATGGTTAGTACGGGAATTAAAAGTAGTGAACTTTAGATTAAGCACTTAGCCAAAACTTTTTACTTTGTTTTAATTTTTTCAATCATTGTTCATTTTTAATTGCAGCTAACAATTGAATATACACATTAATTATATCCAAATTGTTTCAACTAATTTAATAAATCTTTTATCTCCAAAAAAAAACTTAAATCACATCAAATACAACTAAACTGAAATTTTTAATTTTCGAAGTGAATCCTTTTTAAACAATCAGTTACTCACTCCCAAACCTTAACCTTCAACACAGGACTAAATCCTAGCTCTTTAGAGAGCGTTTCTTGCATAAATTGATGCAGTAACTCAATATTATCTTTTGTCGTTATCAAACAGTCGTGAAGGGTGAATAACGGCTTCTTACCATTATATTTTTTATTGAATTGTCTCGCCACGATATTTAACATAAAATAACTCTCTACTTGAAACGTCAAATAAGCGAAATACTTATGGTTAATTTTTTTAAACAACTTCATCCATCTTAAGAGACTTGGATAATGCATATTAAATTCTGCTTCTTCATTTAGAAATTGTGCATTGGGTGCATTGAACATAGATAAGAAATTCCGTTTAACTACTGCCCTCAAATCTTCCATATCCCCATCGAACGGTCTATTAAAAATGCGCTGTACATTTTGTAAATAATACGCATCAGGTTTGAGGCGTTTATCAAAGTGATGGATGGTATGCATGCCCTCAATAAATGACTCATAAAACTGTCCTGAAACGACTTTTTCTCTGAAAAGCGCAATCTCTTTATCCATAAGGGTTTCAAGAGTTTTTGTAAACATATAATGACGATAGTATATCTTACTGTTATTAATTACATTATTAAGATGAATAGTATGAGTATTCATATTACTTAATATATAAGTTAACATAGTTGGTATAGATGCCGACAAATCACATTCTGCAAGTATTTTACCATCATATCTTAAAAAAGGCCGTAATTCTTTTGAAAGACTTGTTAATTGATGGTGCAACCTCCCATCCGTACGGTCTGTATATTTTATTGAAAATTCGCCATTGCCTATTTCAGTTATGCGAACGGCATTTATCAAATGTATTCTATAATCCATTTTTTTTCTAAACAGCTCTTTATTTTTTTGGCTCGCTTGTTCTGCATTTACGGTTAACTTCTCATTAAAATACTTTCCCAAAAAATGATACTGTTTTTTAAATGGGTTATTAGCCTTCAGCCCGATTTTAGGTTTTAAAAATTTGAGCATTTTTTTATCGGTTATGTTTACCAATTCTACTTCTTCACCAAAAAAATAGGGTGCTAACCGATACGCATAACAACTGCCCTGTTTATAGTCGCTCCTGAAAAGCACGTTGCCAATAACAGGGAAATTCTCGCATAGATACCTTAAATGGTCTCGATAATAATACGGATGCCTATTTGTTATACTTGAACACATCGGAATCCAAATATCAGTCTCTTCATTTTCTAACCTGTAGGCGGTTTGTTTTATGATTTCACTAACCAACCATAAACCATAATCTATATTAAAATTAAAGTCAGGCGGGTATTTTTTTATACGCTCTTCTAGGTTTAAAATGCTAGGTTTTATGATGCTATATGATGTCATTTTTTACTTGAGTTTAGACAATACCAAGCCTAGCGATGCATGACACATCGCTCTGCGGTACTGTGATTAAAAAATTAATTAGGAAATGCTACGCTAGGCTGAAATATGGCAACAGGAAGTAAGTTCTTCAAATTCTGCCGTTAGCTTTAGAAAGTCATTTTTTTCAGGTATTGGCACGATATAACGCTCTCGTTTATCTTTCCAATCTTTGGCAAGCCTAAAAGTATTTGCATTTAAAGCATCCTGAATAAAATTATACTTTTTAAAAAAGTGTAGATACCTTTTATAGTCTTCTAAAGCATAAGTAAAATAAGGTCTTTCAATTATACCTTCTTGCTCAATATTCAAAAGAATTTGAAAATAAAGAATCGCTTTTGCCTTGTTTAAATTTGCCCGTTCAAGTTGTTTCTCTAGGTAGCTAAAACTCTTTAATACTTTGCTATAGGTGTTTATCTCTATACTCATTATGCTGCATCGTTTAAAAGGTTCAACAACTCGCTCTTTGAGTAATACACCCTGCCCTGGAGGTATCTCGGTTTAATCAATTTCTTTTTCCCATAGCTCCACAGGCTCGTATAGGAAATGTTTAAAAATTCCTTTGCCTCTTCTCTGGTCAGCAAATCTTTGTCTTCAGCTTTAGATGCTGAAAACAACTCTTTTACTTTACTGAGTTCTGAAGCGACTGCTTCTCTGATAAGTTCTTGTAGGTCTTCTATATTTAAACCTATTAAATTAAATTCTTTCATCTGTTTTTATTTAATGTTATTGGAACTATTTCCATTACAAACAGACAAAAGGGGGAAGAAGGGAAAAAAGGGGGAGTAAATAATTTTACAAGTTCAGTAATAACAAGGGCACAAGGCTAAAAAATATTTTGTTCAGGAATTGATTTTAATTTTCCCCCTTCAATTTTAAGCTCATCTATAATTTTTTTAATAGTATCTTCAACTGACCTAAAAGGGTAATCTCTATGCTCATAATTAGCTTCTATATTTAAATAATACCTTCTAAAATATTTACCTTGATTAGAAATTAAGGTTTGACATTCCAAAACTTTATCAAAATCATTAGACGATTTAAGGTTGTTGTTATCTAATTCATAAAAATCAAATATGTAGAAAAGGAATAAAAAATGAAAAACGATAATTGGGCTTGAAGTATCAATATACCTTAACCCCAAATCGGTATATTTTCCTGAAAAAAATGTATTTATAATTGTATCTATTTCATTTTCAGAAAACCCTTTTTCTTCTAAAAATATAAAAAGTTTAGTGTTTTTATTTTTAAAGATGTTAAGTTCCTCATGTAATTCGTTTAACTCATTATTTAGAATGTTATCATTTTCAATTACTTTACCGTTAAGTTTAAAATTAAAGTATTCATAATTTAAATAGACATAGGAATCTTTAACATTAGGAGTTTTTAAATCATAATTTATAGACTTCCCTTTAAGTAGAAGTAAATAACCAACTAATGTTTTTCTATGGTCAATAAATATCCCTTCATTATCTGAAAATCCCCTTAACATAAACATCCCCCTATCAACTACTTCAAAAAGATGCTCTTTATATTTTTTAGACTTATACTCTATATACTCTTTTGACAAGTCATAATGCAACAGCTTTTTTAATTCGTAAATCCTATCTATTTTAGAAACTTCTTTGTCAAAAACCTGAAAAGATTTTCGAGAAACAAAATAAATCTCTTGCAGCAAATATGAGATTAAAACCTCTTGATTGATTTCGTAAAAAGACCTGTACGTTTTAAAATCTCTATTCAAATCTTCAACTGAATAATTTACAAGGTTGAAATCGTGATATTTTTCATCGATTATATAATTTTCATCAATATAAGAAGCTAATATTTTCTGTTCTTCACTTGGTAACAAATCTGTTAACGAATCCAATTCTAACAGTTGATTATCTTTATTATTGAATATCTTTTCAACTTTTATTGTCTCTTTTAAATAATCTAAATAGGAATCAATAACAACAGATTCCTTTGACTCATTTTTATCTTTTTTAAAAATAGATGGGCGATTTTGATAGAAAAACAAAGTAGGTTTACCATTTAGGCCTCCTACCCATAATAAAATAAACGAAATAAAATCAAGAATTCTTTCGTTATTAGTGAATATAGGTTGTTGTTTATTCATTTAAAAAATTAAACCGCTTCCCTCCCATAATCTCGATATTGAGATTCAAAGAAATTATACAATACTTCTGTTTTTACTGCAATATCGCCATCTTCATAGGTTGGATAGGGTAATTTGCTGTATAAAAAATCATTAATCACGCGTCTAACGGCTGCTTTGGTTTGACTTTTCTCTGCCCAATCCACTACTTTAAACTCGTTTTCCTGAAGCTTTTTTAATAGGTTTTTAGCTGCTTCTTTTACTTCTGCTTTTTCCTTATCGGTTATTTTTTTGCCTTTATTAAGCATATCAAAAACGGCCAATTCTTCTTCGGATAAATTTTCCTTAGTAGAACGCTTTTCCTCTTCGTTTAAATCGCCAAACAAATCTACAAGCGCGTCAAATATTTCTTTAATGGATTTGTACTCCTTTCCTAAATTATAATCTTCAATAATTTGCTCGTATCGCTCATAAAAATCTACCCTTAATGGATTATCTTTTATAAGTTTATCCAATTTTTTCTTAACGCGCTCTTCAAGCGATTTAACCGCAATATTCTTATTGTCTTTTAGCTGTTCGAACTCGGCTTTAATTTTATCAAAATCAAGCTTGCTTAAATCAACTTGCTTTCCGTAATCCTCAACCTTATCAAGTGCGGTATTATAGGTTTCAATAGATTCATTAACCACGTCCTGAACCTGTTTTACCAAATTGGTTATATCTGCGCCTTCTACTTTCTCCTGAATCAAATTATACAGTCCATTAATGGCATCGCGTTGTTCCTTATAATCATAAATAGCCTTGTTAGGCATTACGGCCTTATACTTTTTAAAAACCTCTCTGGCCAATACATTAAACTTGTTCCTTGTATCTTGGGTTTTGCAAATGGCATTATAACCATCGCTCAAATATTTAATCCTGTAAGCAGAATCTTCTGCATTTACCACCAAATCTAAATCGAACTCGCAATCGTGCTTTAAAAATGAAATGGTTGCTGTTATGGTTTCTTCTAAATCCTCTACCAATTCTTCTAAAGGCCTAACAGGTGGTTCATCTACAGTTGTGTCGCCTTCAACTTTTCCTGAAGTTCCACCGCCATAAACGGCCAAGGCATCCAATAGGGCTTTATAGGTTTCAATATAATCCACTATTAAACCATTGTTTTTGCCCTCGTGTACGCGATTGGCTCTTGCAATGGCTTGCATTAAGGTATGCGATTTTAAAGGCTTATCAATGTAAAGTGTAGATAAACTTTTGACATCAAATCCAGTTATCCACATCGCACAAACAATGGCCAATCTAAACGGGTTATCTTCATCTTTAAACTCGCTTTCTAAATCGCGCGAATTCATTTTTTCTCGGTGTGGCTCTATATCCAAGCCCCAATCCCTAAACTTCTTAATCTCGTTTTGCTCTGAACTGACAACAACTGAAATTTCTGTTTCTTTTACCCATTTAAGATTTCTATGGGCTATTAATTCTTCTTGCTCGTCGGTAATAGTTTTTAGCTCCTTTTCAAGCTTTACCACATACTTTTGCCATTCTTCTGTAATGAAATCATACATTTTAACAGCCGTTACTTTATCTAAAGCGATATACAAGGCTTTACCTCTGTAACCTCTCGTGTTAAAATGTTCTACTACATCTTTTGCAATCTTCTTCAATCGCTTGTTGGCCGTAAGTACAGGATACTCTCTAGAAAACAGTTTTTTTAGCTTCTCTTCTTCATTATCATCTAAATCAAACTCGTTGATTTTATCTTTTATTTGTTGGTCTATTTCAGGGTTATCCAACTTTAATTTTTCGCCTCGGTTCTCATAATACAAGGGTACGGTTGCCCCATCTTCAATAGAGCGTTTAAAGTCGTATTTAGACACATAGTCTCCAAAAATACGCTTGGTTAACTCATCATCTTTAAACAATGGCGTTCCCGTAAATCCCATAAATGAGGCATTGGGTAAGGCTTTACGCATATTCATTGCCAAACTTCCGCCTTGTGTACGGTGGGCTTCGTCTGAAATAACAATGATGTCATCTCGTTGGCTCAATTCTTCTTCAAAATTGAATTTATGAATGAGCGAAAAAATATACTTATTATCCGTCTGTAATAATTCTTTTAAATGCGCTGCTGAAGTGGCTTTTGCTTTTTTGTTGGTGGCTGCACCTACACCCTCATACGTGCCATAAATTTGGTCGTCTAACTCCTTTCTATCGGTTATTAAAACAAAGGTGTAATTACTGCTTATTTGGCGCGCAATTTTTTGAGTAAGGAATACCATTGAATAGGATTTTCCTGAACCCTGTGTATGCCAAAATACGCCTAAACGCTGTGCTTCTTCTTTAGATATGTTGTTGTTTTGGTATTGAGTTTTAAGCGTTTTAAAATGGTCAATAGCTTTATTTACGCCTAAAAACTGATGGTTTCTTGCTACCAACTTAACCACTTTACCCAAAGAATCATCATAAGCAATAAAATTCTCAAAGAGGTCTAAAAGGTTGGTTTTATCGCACGTACCTTTAATAACCGTTTCTAAACTGATGATGCCCTCTTCTTCCTCTTTAATACGTTTCCATTCGTGGTAATGCTCAAATTTAGAGGTTAGCGAACCGACTTTACTTTCTATACCATTGCTTAAAATAATAAAGGCGTTGGTGTGCCATAATTTTGGAATGACATCTTTATAATCGGATAGGTTTTTTTCGTAAGCCGATTTTATTTTAATGTGATGCGCTTTAAGCTCAATAAACACCAAAGGAATACCATTAACAAACCCTACCACATCGGTTCTGCGTTTTCTACCTGAAACCCCTTTTACCCACAATTGCTGAACGGCTAAAAAATGGTTGTCTTCAGGTTGCTGAAAATTAAAAACCTGTAGCTTCTTATCTTTTACGAGTTCGCCTTTTTGGTTTTTATAGGTAACGGGAATCCCTTTTTTTAAGAGTGCATATTTTTCTTTATTAACATCGGCTAGGGTTTTGCTTGCTTCTGCTTTGGTGATTTGCTCGTAAGCTTGTGTATAGGCAACTTCAGGAAGATTAGGGTTTAGCTTTTTAATCGCAGCCAAAAAATGATGTTTTAAAATAACCTGCTCTTGGTTATCCCTACCTATAGTGCCATTTGCACCAAAGGTTTCGTTATGGTGTACATTGGCCGTTTGCCACTCTAACTCTTTAAAAAAGTTGATGGTGGTTTTTTCTATTAGGTTATCTTCTGAATAATCGTTGCCCATACTTTATAAGTTATTTACACCTCCATTTAAAGAAACAGATTTGACATCTAATAAGTTAATCCCCTCAATATTTTCCTCACCACCTATAACTAATATTTGAGAATGATGAACTCCTTCTACGTCATCTGGGGTATATGCGTGCCCCTGATGAAGATGAACTGTTTTAATTGAATTATTATTGAAAGTGATTTCAATTATATCATCTGTTTGAAATTCATTGGCGTTAAATTCTGCTGCTGTCATATCTTTAAACTTCTATGGTTTTATTCATTAAACGAGGTAACAATAAATCTCTAGCTTCTTTTAAGTTTTGGTTTTGTTTCTCTAGATTTTCTATATTATCAAGAATTCGTTTGGATTTTATTGAAAAAGAATTCAGTGTAGTGCTATCAGGTATTACAATATTGTAATCAGTTACGTCTTTAGTTTTTAGATTAAGAACTGTTGCCCCGTTGGCTCTTGGCCTACAATATTCTTTAAAGTTTTCTGAATTTAAAACAGAATAAAAATAAGTTTTATAATTTTTTACGTTTATTTCGAGTTTGGCCACTCGTTGATTTAGAACATATTTTTGATTATTGGAAGGAATGAGACCAACATTTCCAATTATTCTACCCTCCCTAGTAACGTCCGACAATACCATTAACAAGTCTCCTTCTTCTAAAAGATACTTGTTTTTTATTTCTTTATATTTTGGAAGATACCTGACATTTTTGTTTAGTTGTAAACCTCCATTTTCTTTAAAATTCCCCATCCTTATTACCAAATAATAATCTTTAGAATCTGAAAACTCTTTAGCTTTAAAAGAACATCCGTGTATTAACTTGATAAAATTGGAAATTGGTTTTCTTTCCCACCCATCAGGCAAACCAGTTTCGGGGTTTATGGGTGTGTTTTCGTAGTTGGGGAATTTAAAATCTACAAACCATTCTTTATACAGGCGTTGTGCTGCTTCTTCTAAAAGTTTTATGCGTTTTAGGTTGTTTTCTATTAAATCGTCATAGGTACTTAAAATGGATGCTATTTTTTTTTGGGTTGTATTATTAGGGATTTTAAATTCTAAATTTCTAACTGCATCCTTTGTTATAGATTGGGTAGCTACACCATTTGCAAAAGATTTAATATAAGGTTCATTTGTCTTCATTAAGTAGTACATAAACCTTTGGTTTAATTCCTTAAATCTAATTAAAAACAAATTCATTGCGAGTGAAACAGGACGATTAAGATTAGGCATAATATAAACCGACCCTGCGTTCGCAATTTTATTCATTATTATATCATCAGGATAAACTTTAGATTTAGACAAGAAATTATATTCAGTTTCGTTTAACCATATTAGGTTACTACTAAAATCATTCTGTTCAAAATTTAATGTCCTAATCATTAAAGCATAATCAGGCTTATATTTCAGTTTAACATTAGCTTTTAATTTTTTATAAGCACCATTAGCGTGATAATCTGTTAGAGTTTCAATATAATCTCCTAATTTTATTGTTTCCCAACTCATATTCCTAAATCAGTTAAATCGGTTTGTATTATATTGGCCAACTCGTTAGCTTCTTCGTTAAGTATGTGCAGTTCTTGTTTAATTTCTGCCATACGTTCGTCAAAATCAAAACCTTCTTCTTCCTCAATAGGTGCAACACCTACATAACGCCCTGCGGTAAGGCTGTAGTCGTTGGCTTCAATCTCGTCTCGGTTTACTATTTTACATAAACCTGCTACATCGGCATAAACCCCATCAGGAAAACGCTTTTCTAACCAATGTACCTCTTTAGTAAAGTAAATGTGTTTATCTATTTGCTCGTTAAGGGCTACTAAATAAGCTTCCAAGCTTATTATAGCTTCCTGTAGCTGCTTTTTCTGTTTAGTATCCTTTTTTACGGCCTCTGTTTTTAACGTGGCCTTAAGGGCTTCTACTTCTTTTTTAGTGGCTGTGTTAAGTTTGCGTTTGTCTTCCTTTGCGCTTTCTGCTTTTATGCCCTCGCCATCTATATTTAATAGCTTTTCATTTATTATGCTTTTCAGTATGGTATTGGCTTCTTTTAGGTGTTCCTCGGCACTTTTTTTGTAAGAAGCGAGCGTTTGCTCAAATAAGCTGTTATCCCCTCTGTAAAGGGCTACAATAGCGTGAATGTTTTTTAAATGCTCATCGGTAAAATCGTGAAGGTTAGACGATACTTTTCTGTAAACATCCCTTAAATCGAGCATTAAGGTTTTATTGGCTCTGTCTTCATCCTGTTCTTTTGAACGGTCAAAAAACCAAAGCGAACAGGGTAACGAACGCGTATAGAAAAACTTTGTACCTATAGAGACCATGACATCAACCGCTCCTGTTTCAACCAACTTTTGACGAATGGTTTTTTCTGAATGCCCTGCATCACTCGCAGAACTCGCCATTACAAAACCTGCTCTTCCGTTTTCGTTTAGGTAGTTATAGAAATATTGAATCCATAAATAATTGGCATTATCGTTTTTGGGTAAGCCAAACGGTAAACGTGGGTCGTTTTTAACGCTTTCCTTTTTCTTATCTACACCATCTACATTAAACGGTGGATTGGCCATGACGAAATCGCATTTCCCCACCAAATCGTGGTGGTCTGTATAAAAGCTATTCCCTTGCATGATGTTGGCATCCAACCCGTGAACGGCCATATTCATTTTAGCCAATTTGGTATTGGTGTCTGCCTTTTCCTGTCCGTAGAAGGTTACTTTTTGCGAAGCTTCGGTTTGTAGTTCCTCCTCAATAAAATGGGCTGTTTGCACAAACATACCTGCACTACCACAGGCAGGGTCGAACACCGTTCCGTGGTTGGGTTCTATAATATTTACAATAGCATTTACAAGGCTAGGTGGTGTAAAGAATTCGCCACCTTCCTGTGCGCCACTCATTGCAAATTTATTTAAGAAATACTCGTAAATACGCCCAAATACGTCGCCCGTTACATCATCAAGCATTGGGTCGTTAAATATGCGTATTAACCTAAATAGCAAATCACTTTCAAAAAGGGCGTATTCTTTAGGCAATACGTCTTCCAACACTTCATATTCAGCCTCAATGCTTTTCATAGCCTCATTAAGGTACTCACCAATATCAGCACTTTCAGGAAGCTCGTTTATGGTTTTCCATTGTGCGTTATCAGGAAGGAAAATGGCATTTGCAGAAAGGAAATCTGTTTTGTTTACAGGTCGTTTTCCTCGTTGTGGATGAGAAGGCAATGTTTTTTCTATTTCCTCTTTGGCCGTTACAAAACGGTTATAAGCGTGTCTTAAAAATATTAACCCCAATACAGGAAAACTGTATTCGGTTGCTGTAAGTTTACTGTTTGCTCGTAGGTCATCGGCAGCTTTCCAAAGTCTATCCTCTAGCTGCTTAAGTTGGTCTCTTGTCATTAAATATCTGTCAGAAATTAAGTTAACCGCAAAATACAAAAGTTTTGTATAAACTGAATGTAAAAATGAAGATATGGACACCTAACCGTAACCACCTCCCTCAAAAGGCTTGCAAGCAAATCGACTTTTTGCTTTGTGCCCCGCCATTTTTTTTTGAATTTGAAAGTATATAGAGAATGCATTTATAGATTGAAACCAAATAAATTTCTTTTAGAAGGTTTATTAAATCCCTTTCAGAGCCGTTAAGAATTAACTAGATAAAATAAGCTTTAAATGCAGCAGAGAAGTAAATCGTGGTACTAATTAGGGGAATATGCAAAATTAAAAAAGCTCAATCAATTGAATTTCAATTAATTAAGCTTTTTATATTGTGCGGGCGGGGAGACTCGAACTCCCACACCTCGCGGCACCAGATCCTAAGTCTGGCGTGTCTACCAATTCCACCACGCCCGCAATGAGGCTGCAAATATAAAAATAAGTTTTAATATACAATCGTATCTTTCATAAAAATTCTACTTGTTTTTGTATTTTTGATGAAATTCAATAAAAAAGTTTAAAATGAATAACATTTCCAACTACGTAGAACAGCATAAAGAACGGTTTTTAAATGAACTTATCGATTTGCTTAAAATCCCATCTATAAGTGCTGATTCGGCGTACAAAAAAGATGTTTTACAAACTGCCGAAGTTGTAAAAACCAGATTAGAAGAAGCTGGTTGCGACCAAGTTGAAATTTGCGAAACAGCGGGATACCCAATTGTTTATGGCGAAAAAATAATTGATAAAAATCTACCAACGGTTTTAGTATATGGCCATTACGATGTACAACCACCAGATCCGTTAAATTTATGGAACTCACCGCCATTCGAACCTGTAATTAAAAAAACAGAACTACATCCTGAAGGAGCGATTTTTGCTAGAGGTGCTTGCGATGATAAAGGACAAATGTACATGCACGTAAAAGCATTGGAGTTTATGACTAAAACCAACCAATTGCCTTGTAACGTGAAATTTATGATAGAAGGCGAAGAGGAAGTAGGAAGTTCAAACTTGGCTATTTTTGTTAAAAACAATCAGGAGAAATTAAAAAATGATGTCATCTTGATTTCTGATACCGGAATGATCGCCAAAGATGTGCCTTCTATTACAACGGGATTGCGTGGCTTGAGCTATGTTGAAGTGGAAGTAACGGGACCAAATAGAGATTTACATTCCGGTCTATACGGTGGTGCGGTGGCAAACCCTATTAATGTTTTAACAAAAATGATTGCTTCATTACATGATGAAAACAATCATATTACCATTCCTGGCTTTTATGATAAAGTTGAAGAATTATCAAAAGAGGAACGCGCAGAAATGGCTAAAGCACCTTTTTCTTTACACGCTTATAAAAAATCTTTAGACATTGATGCTGTTTATGGCGAAGCTGGTTATACTACCAACGAAAGAAACTCGATTAGACCAACATTAGATGTTAATGGTATTTGGGGTGGATATACGGGTGAAGGTGCAAAAACCGTAATAGCTAGTAAAGCTTTCGCGAAAATCTCTATGAGACTAGTCCCTCATCAAGAATGGGAGGAAATTACTCAGTTATTTAAAAAGCATTTTGAAAGCATCGCGCCAGAGGGTGTTAAAGTAGAAGTTAAACCACATCATGGGGGGCAAGGCTACGTAACTCCTATTGATAGTATTGGATACCAAGCGGCGAGCAAAGCGTATTCTGACACATTCGGAAAAAAGCCTATCCCACAACGTAGCGGAGGAAGCATTCCTATTGTATCTTTATTCGAACAGGAATTAAAAAGCAAAACTATTCTTATGGGATTCGGTTTGGATAGTGATGCAATCCACTCTCCTAACGAGCATTTTGGTTTATTTAACTACTTTAGAGGTATCGAAACCATCCCTTTATTTTATAAATACTTTACTGAGTTAAGCAAATAGTAAATTTCATGCAACCACCAATCTGTGGATAGGTAAGACATGAAAACAAAATAAAGCCCATTCATTTTAAATTAATGAATGGGCTTTTTATTTGGTTTATAAGAACGCCGAGTTGTATCCTAACTCATTTATAACAGGCTTATTCCTTTACAATTTTAAAAGTGGCGACCTTCTCATTCCCCTTAATTTTCAAATAGTAAATTCCAGAAGCAAAAGCAGACATATCTATTCTTGATTTCTTTTTATTTGAAGCTGTTTCTAAAACCAACTGACCAGAAACATTGTATAAATAAATAGAAATATTTGATTTCAAAGATGAGTTTATAGTTAATATAGACGTAACCGGATTAGGTGTAATTTGAAAATAATCTGAAATAGAATCTTCAATGGCAAGGGTTACAAATGAAATACAATCACTCATTTCAGTACAAGATCCTACTGTTATTTCAACGGCGTAACTTCCAGAAACAACTGGCTGAAAATCCTGACCAGTCTCTCCAGTAAGCATGGTATTTGTATCGCAATTATACCATTGATAACTTGCCGAACTTTGGTTGGCAGACAAACTTGTCTGATTAACCGTTACACTATTGTCTACTGAAAACAGGGCGCCTTTTGTGGCCATATAAGCGGTTACCAATTTGGTGATTTCATGAAAATATGGCAAATCTAAAGTGCTCAATCTGTCCGATGAAGAATGATAATATGGAGTTTGATCGTTGGTCTCCCACGACTCACCAACTAAAACAGCTGGATACCCTTGATTCCAAAAAGATGCATGATCACTTCCGGTAGTTCCTGGATTAACAACTATAGGGTTTAAATCAAACGTATAGGTGTCGAAAATACTTAACAAATCATCCTTAATAGTTAAAGAGCCATGCACGTTTCTTACATCTATATCAAAATCATTATCACCAAGTTCTCCAGGAGCATCCCCATCGTAACCAACCATATCCAAATTAATGACTCCTAGGATATTTAGATTGGAATTATTTGCTTGGGCCGCGTAATACTTAGAACCTCTTAAACCAATTTCCTCCTCATCCCAAAAAGCATAAACAATGGTATTCTCCATACATTGTCCAGAAAGAATTCTTGCTATTTCTAAAACGGCTGCAGTTCCTGTAGCGTTATCATCAGCACAGTAATCTGTAATAGAATCGTAATGTGCTGTTAATAAATAGATATTATCAGGATTTGTTTTTCCAACTTGGGTGGCTATAATATTCTTTCCAAACGTGTTGAAATTTTGCTCTTCAACAATTAAATTATCAAATTGCTGAAGTCTTTCCTTAATATACGCCGCAGCTAAATCGTTATTGGCATGCTGTCTGTTAATAATGCTTACTTCGGTTCCATTAACAGTAGTGGGTTGTTCTCCAGAAAACTCACTCACTATTAATTCCAAATTATTAACGTCTACTTTATCAATTAGATCTTGAACTGTTTGCCCAAACGAGCTTACAGAAAGCAAAACCAACACTGCAACAAGAAGTCTTTTCATCTATTTATTGGGGATTTTATTTGGGGCAAATATAGGTTTTTAAAAAATAACCCTTAAGGACATTTTTATTATTTACACAACAAGACAACTCTATATACCTGAATCTAAACCCATAAAGAATGACTTAATTTTACTAAAACTTAAAGTACAATTGGAAATCAGGGACAGAAACCAGAAATAATATTCACAAAATAAGCAGTGAAACACATGTTTTTCTGATGCCATTAAAAACTTTATCATTATTTTTACAACTACCTGTAACAGTAATAATTATAAATTTATGAGCAGTAATTTATTTAAGAAAATTGCTTTATTACCGAAACTTATCCGAGAGGGAAGGGCTAAATATCTTTGGACTGCCTTTTTAAATAGAGTGCATTCAAAAGAAATTGCCTTTGGTTTTAAACGCGATTTGAGCGTGCCCTATAAAAAACCTCGCACACTGAAACCAACAACCATTCGAGAGTTTCAGAAAGAGGATGCCGTTTATTTCGTAGAAAACCCAAATAATGGCTTAATAAATAATTTCCATACCTGCTACGTAGGTATAACTAATGAAAATATTCCCTGTGCTAGAGTTTGGTTGATTGATTCAAGTCAAAACAAGACTTTAAAAGCCACTTGGGGAGACAGATTTCCACAATTAAGACCCGATGAAGTGCTATTAGAGAACGTGTTTACGGTTCCTAAATATAGAGGTATGGGAGTCATACCAGCCTTCCTGTATGATGTTGCCGAAAAAAGTAAGGAGCTCGGAGCACGATACGCCATTACCTTTGGCGAAATAAAGAATATCAATACGTCTAGAGCTTATAATTATGCGGGATTTAGCCCCTACATCGTAAGAACCGTTTCCTATTTCCTATTTATAAAATCCATTAACTACGAAGAAATTTCAAGTGAGCATATGGATTTTTATAATAAATCAATTAACAGAAAAGTCCCTGTAAAATAAAAGTTTATTGTTTCACCTTCTTACCAGTAGCACTCATTTTCATACCTTTTTCAAAAAAGAACCTTTGAGGAATTTTGTAGAGTGCTAATTTCTTGGAACAAGCCTGAAGGATTTTGTCTTTTAATTCATCCTCATCATAAGGAGTAATAGGAACAATAGTAGCTTGAATTGCTTCCCCATACAAATCGTCGTCGTAACCCGAAATTGTACAATCTATAACTTCTGGTACAGAGAGAATCACTTCTTCTATTTCTTTAGGACTCACCCTTTTTCCTGCTACTTTTAAAATCTCCTTTTTTCTTGCTACCAAATAATAATAACCATCTTCATCCATAACAGCAACATCCCCAGTATGTAGCCAACCATCCTTAATGGTGTTTTGGGTTTCTTCATCCTCCTTATAATAACCCAACATAATATTCTTACCTCTAGCCAACAATTCCCCTTCTTGTTGCACACCTAAAACATCACCACTTTCATTCACAATCTTAAATTCCACTCCCGGAATAGGCTTACCGATGGAACTTGTTTTTTTATGAATCATACTAGGTTCTAAATAAGACAGCCTAGCCGTAGCTTCGGTTTGCCCATACATAATATAAAAATCTTTGTCTGGAAAAGCTTGGGTGAATTCATCTATAAAAACCGAATGAAGCTTCCCTCCCGCCTGAGTGACATATCTTAAATCGGGGAATAGAGTAGTTTTAAAGGTCTTAGATTTTTTTAACAGGATTTGAAAATGACTAGGAACCCCTGCAAATCCAGTACACTGATACTCTTTTAAATCATCTAAAACAGCTCCTAAAAACATAAAACTGTTGTTTAGAACTATAGAGCCTCCAACTTTTAAATGACTGTGTAAAAGTGATAATCCATAGCAATAGTAAAACGGTAAAACCACACACATAACATCTTCAGACCTCAGGCTTAAGTAGGAAATAATAGACCTTGTATTAGCTATAATATTCTGATGACTTATCATGACGCCTTTTGGGGAACCCGTAGATCCAGACGTAAATATAATTTCAGCCAACTGATCATCTTCAACCTCAATATAATAATCTACAACGACTTGATTTTGAATGATCTGCTCCAACCCAACCTCATCCACAACATGAATATGTGGTGGTATCTGGTATTTTGCTTGAATACTTTTTGCCATAAAAACAATATCGCAATCGGTAGTATCAATTATAAAATCTAGATTTTCTTGTTCAATACCAAAGTTTAAAGGCACACACACATTTCCCGATTTCAATATGCCCAAATACGCCGAAATAAAAAACTTAGAATTCGGACTTATTAAAATCATGTTTTTATTAGCTCCAAAATACCTATTTAAAAATGAGGCTAATTTTAAACTTTCAGTATGAAATTCCTTAAAAGAAACCGACTCCTTTGAACCTAATAAAAAGTTCTTGTCTAGGTTTTTTGAATTTTCAAAAAGGTAATCGAAAACATTCATCTGTTATAATTTAAAAAATTGGACGCATTCGTAAATACTCAGTTGTTTTTCTTTTTCTTTCAAAACTCTTATAGATATTTTCAATTTCTTTGGTTGTTTTCCCCATAACTTTCCCTACCTCATCGGCAGGATAATTATTTTCCCAACCATACCAAATTAAATCCATGGACTCAAAAGGCATTTGATAGAAAAAATCTTCTTGAGATTGTTCTGCTGTATAAGTGTCAGTAGTTGGAGTTCTATCTATAATTTCTTGAGGCACTCCCAAATGTCTTGCTAATTGATAAACTTGTGTTTTAAACAAGTGTCCAATTGGCATAACATCTGCTCCACCATCTCCATGCTTCACAAAAAAGCCTTGCTCAACCTCATGTTTGTTTGGAGTTCCAATGACAGCATAATGCATGCGCTCGGCATGATAATAAAGCATAGACATTCGACTTCGTTGTTTGAAGTTTGTAGATGCCACAATTTGCAGATACTCTTTAGCAGGCAAAAGTTTACTTATTACTTCCCCATCTGGCTTAATAACTGTAATGGAAAAAATGGCAGGAATATTTTCAGCAATATTTTGTTTGATTTCAATTTTCGCCTTGTCTTTAGCTTTATCAAAACTAGGTACTACTCTCAAAATGGCTTCGTCCCTTCTTTCATAGCACCCAAAACCGTTTAAGGCTTTAGTAATATCTTCTATCAAGGTACTTACTCCAAATTTCGCTGCTAATTTTTCGGCTAACTCCCGACTATCATCACTTGAATCTTGCTCGGGTAGCATGATGGCTAAAACATTTTGAGGTCCAAAGGCTTTTGCCGATAAAGCCAAGCAAACGGAAGAATCTATACCTCCACTTATTCCAATAACACCACCACGACGCTGAAGTTTTTTGGCTACATCGGTTTTTAGTTTGGCTATAATATCGTTACAAACTTGGTCGATATTTTCTATATGAATAATATCTTTCGAAAAAGGTTTACGTGTTTCTGATTTCATAGTTTTTTGGTTTTATTCAATAATTATTTTATCTAAATTGATTAACTCGCTTTCCAACAGGTTCGGGATGGATCTTTTTACAAACAAATCGTATAAAATTTGAACGGATAAAATAGCCGTCATAGCCATATTGTCTATTTCTGACACACCCTTATTGGATGTTATTTTTGAATGCAAGGTTTTTACATGCTCCAAGTTAAAAACACCAAATTCTTTAATACATGCTTCTGAAAGCATCTCTTTTAAGTAATCCGGTAAATCTTCTGAAACAAAAAGACTTCTGATGGGAGCGCGATAAGCTTGTTTCGATCTGTTTAAAATTTCTTCGGGCAACCTTCCTACCATCATCTTTTTTAATAGGTACTTTTCATTTAAACCATGAAGTTTTAAATCTGGATGAAGCTGCATGCAAAATTCAATAACCCGATGATCTAAAAATGGGTAGCGCCCTTCAATAGAGTTAGCCATCCCCATTCTATCTCCCTGACTAGACAACAAATAACCAGACATAAACAATTGAATTTCCAACCACTGTGCTTTGGTTAAATAATCGTAGCCTGACAATTTAGACTCCAATTGTTTTTCTAAATTTTCAATGGGTGTATAATCTTTAATTCGTTCTTTTATCGAGTCCGAAAAATAGTTTTTTATCCTACTGGTATTGTGCCACCTTAATAAGTGGGAATATACGGGCGACTGGGTTTCACTAAGTTTATATCCGAAAAACATTTTTAGCATATTGCTACTCGAATTGCTTATTTGAGGTAAATAAGGATATAGTTTTTTTAGTAATAACGGTCTGTATTTTGAGTTTGGATCTTTAGCCCAAAAATGCTTGATTTTTGTTTCTTTAAAAATATTATAACCTCCTAAAAGTTCATCAGCTCCTTCGCCAGTTATCACGACTTTTATATCATGATCTTTAACACTTTTTGCAAGCAAACTCATTGGAGTTGGAGCTGTTCTCAACAAAGGGGCTTCGGAATACCAAATAACATCCTTAAAATGATTTGAAATATCTTTCTCACTACAGGTTACGCTGGAGTGCTCTGTTTTAAAATACGTAGCGGCAATGTTTTGATAGGACGATTCATCAAAGTCCTTCTCGGTGAATCCGATGGAAAAAGTTCGTAATTTTTCTGGTGAAATCTGCTTTATAAAAGAGGTTGTTATGCTAGAATCAATACCTCCACTTAAATAGGCAGCGACTGGCACATCAGCACGAAGTCTTAATTTAATAGAATCTAAAAAGATGTTTTCAAACGCCATAGCTGCCTCTTCTACATTTTTAAAAGTATAGGCATCTGGTTTTACAAGTGGTAACTCCCAATAAGTAGTTGTACTCATGTTTTCAGGTTGAATCAACATATAACTTCCTGGAGCCACCTCAAAAACATCTTCAAAAACTGTGTTTGGAGGTAAAGCCGTCCAAAAAGTAACATATTCTGAAAGCGCCTTTTCCGAAAACTTTAAATCAATACCAGGATACTCTAAAAAGGTTTTTATTTCGGAACCAAAAACAAAATTGCCATCTAATTGCGTATAAAACAAAGGCCTAATTCCAACACGATCTCTTGCCAGAAACAATTCTTCTTTAGTTTTATCCCAAATAGCAAAAGCAAACTGCCCGTTCAACATCTTAACACATTCAGGACCATATTCTTCATACAAATGAACAATCACTTCCGTATCTGTACTTGTTTTAAATTTGTGGTTTTTCTTGAGCAAATCTTCTTTTAACTCGATATAGTTATAGACTTCACCATTGAACACAATCCACAAGCTTTCGTCTTGATTGGAAATGGGCATAGCCCCACCAGAGCTCAAATCGATAATACTTAAGCGCACACTGCCCAGGCCTACTTTATCAGCAATATAAACACCGCTTTGGTCAGGACCACGATGTTTAATTCTAGTAAGCATGTTTTGTAATGTCGAGACGGATTGCTCTTTGTTTAAATTTCCATAAAAACCAGCGATTCCACACATAGGATATTAGTTGTTGGTTGCTGATGAAATTAAACTTTAACGGCTATTTTGTTGTTTACAAAAGAGACAATATTATTTATAGATTCGAAGTTTTTCGGATTCAACTCCTCGTCGTTAACCTCCACTTTAAAGGTTTCCCCTAAAAATTCAATTAGAAATAATAAGCCCATAGAGTCCAACAAGCCATTTTCAAAAATCAAAGCATCATCTGCAACATCTTTAACTTCGGATAAAGATGCTTCTAAAATGTATCTTTTAATCTCTTTTTTAATGTCGTTTTTGTTTTCCATTTTTAATATATCATTTAATAAATTACACGATTCATAGCATAGATTTAGAATCTCTATCTATTCTACTATTAATTATGGTTAGGGAAGGGATTAAATAGTTTAGATAACAGCAAGTTAATGATTCTAATATAGCCCTATTTTAGGTAAAAAAAGAACTGGTATTTAAACTATTCGTTAAAACGACAAAACATCAGATTAACGTTCTTAATCTATCTCATTCATCGACAATTTTAGCATCTAAAAACTCCTTGATCACTAATAAGTTTTATAAAGCGCCCATTATTATTATCTTTATCGAAAGAACAATTAAGATGAAAGATATCGCTTTAATCGATGACGATTTTATAGATCAAAACACCCATTTTCCTAGTTTAATTGCGACAATTAAGGCTGCTTTTACATCTTCAAGCATTCAGGTTCCCATGCGTCATCATCACGATTTTCCAAATCCAAAGGAAAATACGGACTCTACCTTACTACTAATGCCAGCTTGGAACCCCGGAAAAGAAGCTGGAGTAAAAATAGTAACGGTAAGCCCAAACAATGGGGTTTATAATTTACCCGCAATTCAAGGCACATATTTGTATTTAGATGCTCACAAAGGCACAGTAAAAGCTATTTTAGCAGCAAAAGCGTTAACAGCAAAGCGCACAGCCGCAGCATCAGCCTTAGCTTCTAGTTACCTTTCTCGAGAAGATGCTAGTTCACTTTTAATGATTGGAACAGGGGCCTTATCTGTAAACCTAATCATGGCTCATGCCAGTGTCCGACCTATAAAGAACGTATATGTTTGGGGACGAAATTTCAAAAAAGCAGAAGCCATTTGTCAGGAAGCTGCTTTAAAGGGTTTTAATACCACACCTATCCATGACCTGGTTGAAGTTATCCCTAAAGTAGATATTATTTCTTCAGCTACACTTTCAAAAACACCTTTAGTTTTAGGTAAACACCTAAAAGAGGGCCAACATATTGATTTGGTTGGAGCCTACAAAAAGGATATGCGCGAAGCCGATGATGAAGCTATAAAAAAATCAAGTGTATTTTTAGACACCTACCAAGGCGGATTAAAGGAAAGTGGCGATATTGCCATTCCCTTAAAAACTGGAGTTCTTCTAGAAAACGACATAAAAGCTGATTTGTTTGACTTGTGCTCAAACAAGAAGCAAGGCAGACAAAACTCTAAGGAAATTACCTTTTTCAAGTCTGTTGGACATGCCTTGGAAGATTTAGCTGCAGCTACTTACTATTATGAAAAATATAAAAATGAAAAACACCTATAAAAACATTGTATCGAAAACAACTTTTGAACCAAACAAAGATTGGTTGCAAATTAAAACAATAGACATGCATACGGGCGGCGAACCCTTACGTGTCATAATAAGTGGTTTTCCTGAATTAATAGGAAACTCCGTTTTGGATTATCGAAGATATTGTAAAGATAATTACGACGCCCTACGAACAGCTCTCATGTTTGAGCCTCGCGGGCATGCCGATATGTATGGTTGTATTTTGTTACCTCCAAATGACGAAGAAGGCGATTTTGGAGTAATCTTTTTACATAACGAAGGTTACTCTACCATGTGTGGACATGCAATTATTGCCATTTCCACCCTAGCGGTAGAAATGAATTGGATAGCTGTAAAAGAAGGAGAAAACATCTTGAAAATTGATGCTCCTTGTGGAAGAATAACCTCCTTTGCTCAGGTGGAAAAAGGCAAAGTAACAGGGGTTCGATTTCATTGCGTCCCAAGTTTTGTTGTTGGATTAGATAGAACAGTTGAAGTAGAAGGCCTAGGAAAAGTGACATACGACCTGGCTTATGGCGGCGCCTTTTATGCCTATGTTGACATGAATAAAAACACTTTTGAATTCGACCTAACTCCTAATTCATACCGAGCGTTAATTTCTAATGGAATGGCTATTAAAGAAGCGGTTATGAAAAAAGACAAAGAAATTCTACACCCTTTTGAAAACGATTTAAGCTTTTTATATGGAACCATTTTTATTGGTGATGCCCTAAATAAAGAGAACCACAATAGAAACGTATGTATTTTTGCTGAAGGCGAAGTAGACAGAAGTCCAACTGGATCTGGGGTGTCAGGAAGAATGGCTATTCACAAGGCTAGAAAAGAATTGGATTTTGGCGAAAAAATGCGAATTGAAAGTATTACGGATTCTGTTTTTACTGGATCTATTGTATCAGAAGCAGATTACGGACCTTTTACAGCTGTAATTCCGGAAGTTGAAGGAACCGCTCATATTACCGGGATGCATACTTTCGTTATCGATCCGAAGGACCCAATGAAAAACGGCTTTATTTTAAGATAAATCAGCTTCGTTTAAATCTATTTTAACGCTATAAGAAACTTAAATTATGAAAAAACTACTAACAATCTGTTGTCTATTAGGAATTTCAATATGTTCGGCCCAGACGATTGAAAGTGAAGACAAAGCAGCTATTTTATCCGTTTTGGAAACCCAAGAAAAAGCATGGAATCAACACGATCTTGAAGGCTACATGCAAGGCTATTGGAAAAGTGATTCGCTGAAATTTTATGGCGGAAGCGGATTAACCTATGGCTGGAAAAACACTTTAGTCAATTACAAAAAAGGCTATCCAACGAAAGCTGAAAGTGGAGCGTTGAAATTTAAAATTAATGACCTATCCAAAATTGAAGACAATACCTATTGGGTTATGGGCGAATACCATTTAACTAGAGATGTGGGCAACGCCAAAGGCGTTTTTATGATCATCTTCAAAAAAATCGATGGCGAATGGAAAATAATTGCAGATATGTCCTGCTAATTAAGCGGCATCCTCTGTTTTAAATTCAGTGTATAAGTCTTTGCATCCAAAACCAACTATTGATAATTGTTTCTTTAAAACTATAGCTTGATTATGAAGTCTTGCCAAGGCCTTTACTCCATCCCTATCGATACTTTGAAGTCCTCCAATGCTGATTGTTACAGATTGCAATTTCTCAAAAATATCTTCAAACTCTTCTTGAAACTTTTTAACAGATTGTCTATTTAATGCTCCTGTAACTTCAAATAAATTATTGTTGTAAGTAATTGTAAGGTTCATAATAACATAAATTAAGTTAATTAATTCTATCTGGCTATGCTATTAATCAGGGTCGATGGGATAAATGTAATAAGAATAAGGTGTTTAAAGCAAAAAATTCGACAAAAGCCCTAAGTATCAGACCAACAAACAGCTCCTGTTTATTTACTCGACAAACTGCAAAAAACACCTCGACTTAACACGCAATATGTTAAGAACTACATTTTCTTTACATACTTAGTAATAATTACAATATTCTGACCATCTACTCTTCCTTCTATAAATTCAGAGTTTTCATGATCTAAACGAATGTTTCTTACAGCAGTTCCTTGCTTTGCAACCATGCTTGAGCCCTTCACTTTTAAATCCTTTATTAAAACTACTGAATCTCCAGATTCTAAAATAACTCCGTTAGAATCTCTGTGAATAATTTTATTGGCTTCGTCTTCATGCTCTCCTGTAGCTCTTGCTAAAGCCAAAGCTTCATCATCCAAATACATCATGTCCAACAAATCTTTTGGCCAACCTTCGTTACGCAGTCTTTGCAGCATTCTCCATGAAAGAATTTGCACAGCAATATGCTCGTTCCACATACTGTCGTTTAAACATCTCCAATGGTTGGTATCCATCTCTACGTTCTCTTCAATTTGATCTAAACAGGTTTTGCAAACCAATACGCTATTATCAACCGATTCATTTAACGATGGAGGTAAGGTATATTGAGTTAATCCTTCAGTAGAAGTACATAGTTCGCAAGTGTTATTGCTTCTTTCTTGTAGTTTTTGTAATACGCTCATGGAATGTAAGATTTTCTATTGTTGATTTACCATTATTGACTCGCACAAATACCTCTTTCGACACAGGCGAGCCTTGCTTGCAGAAGATAAAATTCTACGCTGCAAACGTACTGTTTTTTATTCCTACAAGCAAGTGTTAAAAAACAATGTGGTTGTAAGGAGTGAATTGAATAAAACAAACTTCCCGTTCTTCCTTTTGAAACCTGATGTGGCTATACATCAAGGGAGTCCCTCATTTTTTTAGTCATCCCTTTCACAACCATATCATAGGAGTGGTCTATGAGTTCGCAAATAAATTTTGGCGACAATTCGCCTTCGTGAATATAAAGGGTATTCCAATGTTTTTTGCTCATGTGGTAGCCAGGACGAATACTACCGTATTCGGCACGTAGTTCTTCAGCAAAATTAGGATCGCATTTTAAGTTAATAGCTTTCTCGCCCAACTCCCATTTTTGAAGGCCAATTAAGGCAAACATTTTTCCTAGCACTTTAAAAACTAACGTATCTGCATCAAACGGAAAGTCCTCTGTAACCCCTTTTTTTAATAAACAATAAGTGCGAATTTGTTCTATATTCATAAAAAAACACGTCCAAATTAAAGTTTGGACGTGTTTAAAATTACTGAATTTTTATCAAATTAGAAATACTTTCCAAGCCACTTACACTTCGGAATTCCTTCAACTGATAATACAGTAACTTTATCGGGAAAAGATGCCATAACATTTGGATCGGATTCATGAATGCTTTCAATTTTGTATTCTACAAAATTAAACCCCGCTTTTAAATTTAAATGGTAAGTATAGGAGACTTCAGCATCTCCTTCATCCAACATAAGAGTAGAAATACAGGTTCCTGTATATTGAAATGGTTTAGCCATATAAACATGTTTAAAATACGAGCCTAAAATGGGCTCCATATACGCTGGATCTTCCAGCCAAGGCACTAAATCAGCATCTGAAACTGCAAAAATAACGCCTACATATTTATTGTTAGTTGTCCATAATGAAAGAGAACCCGTGTCTAATGAAAATATGTTATCCGCCTCTGCCACCATCTCAACGCCATTGTTGCAAAGCGAAAACAAAGTGTACCATAATTTTGAGGATTCACTTTCTTTTACTTCATCTGAAACCTTAGACAGTTCCTTGGGAAAATCAAAATTCACGAGACCCTCCTTGCTTATTCTACCAATCTTTATTGGATTTTCCACGCCCAATGGCATAACCATTAATTGAACATCTAAACCTCCCATGGAATAAGCTTCAATTTTTGCTTGGTTTTGCGAAAACCCTAGGACCTGGAAGAGCACACCGATAAAAATAAAAACACCTGTTTTCATATCTGTTTTTTTTAATTAATTAAAGGCTTAAGTAGTCTCAGAAGTCACACCCCATAATACCCTTAAAGTTTAATCAAAGCTAATTCAATGCCTTCCTTTTGAATATAAGATATGTCACATAGTGTGTAACTATTGTTGCAACTTCCTTTAAAAGCTAAGTTTTCATGAAATTTTAATCGGATAAATGTGTTTTCCATTAATTGATAATAAAAAAAGCTGCTACAGGCTTTTAAACCATTCTGCATATTTTTCTCCTAAAATAGGAACCACCTTTTCTGTTCCATTAATAGCATTTATTAAGCCCATGATCCACATGTATAATAAAACAAAAATTCCAATAATATTAATAAGCCAACCTATAATTGGGATGATCCCAATAACACCTAAAGCAAAGCCTGTTAAAGCCAACCCTAAAGATTGTTTAATATGAAAAGATGCAAATGGCTCTTTTTTATCGTTATTCATTATAAAGGCAATAATTAGCCCAATTACAGTTATATAGGCTATAACAGCTATGTTTTTTCCTTCGGTTGCAATACTTGTTTTTTCTGTTGTTTCCATGATTTATTATTTTAATGAGTTTAAAATGATTTCACTTTTATAGCATAAACTTATAAAAGGTTAACATCAAATCTATAAAAAATCATCAGAACCACCTCATAAAGAAAGACTTTAAAACACCTTCACCGGATTCGAAGCGGGTAATACCATCCAACCGAAAATCACTTTGACAATAAAAATTTATTATGAAAGGTGAGAATACAATACACCAAGTGTCCTTAGGAGACCTCCTTTAGAAACCAAAGCTCATTTACTTTAGGCAATAAAGTTCAACCTCCCAAATTAATGAGATGAACTAGGTGCTACGAAGCTAGCACATCTAAGTATGCTACCCCAAAAAGACGTTTATGTTAACTCGGTAACTTTATATAAAACGGGCCTACTAGGCGAAGCATCATTTTCAAATGGAGCTATTTGTATATTCAGAAAGTAAGTACCATCTGCTACAATATTTGGGACAAATATAAACTCAGTGATGGTCGCATCCATTCTAGCTCGTCCCGAAGTATTCCAAAATGCATGATGAGCCAATAACTCACCATCATCCTTTTCCTTATCGATACTTGGCAAATCTACCAGCAAATGTTTCACCCCTTTTTCACGTAAATAAATAGCGGCCTCAGATAATAAATAAGGAGGATTGGTATGAGAATATTGATTGGATAACTTCTCTCGAGTATTAGGAATCGTACGAATAATTACAGCCTCACATTTTTTGGTTCCTAAGGCAAACTGAAGTTGTTTTTTAGAAATAACAAAATCCTTTCCTTTTTTTTCTGGCGCGACGGTTATCAACTCTGCTAAAAAGAAAAACTGTTTTAAATTTTGGTTGATGGAATACACCTTTTCAGTAATATGCCCAACACATTCTGTATGTGTACCATGGGCATGCGGATTAAACCATATATTGTTAAAGTTAATATCGGCACCCTCTGCCACACTTGCAATCCATTCGCCTTCTTGAACAGGCTCTATTCTAGGCGCATCTAAATACCAAGCATTAACATTGCTTTTTGAAGCCCTAAGTGGAATAGAAATATCCAAAGGTTTTGATAAATCTATTTGATATTTTTCGGATTTGTATTGAATACTTGCAATCACTTCTACAATATTTTATAGGTAAATAATTTATAAATTAGTTATACAAAGCCCTTATCCCTTATAAGCTAAAAGGACGTCTGGTTTTATATAGACTTGTTTAATGGTAAAAATTAAATATATAAAATTAGTAAGAACAATAAAAATAGGAACGGCAATATTCTTAAAATTCGGTTTTACTACAGTTTAAATAAATCCGAAGCAATACCATCGCTTAAAAACTTCCCTTTTTTGGTTATCACTAAATGAGATTCATCAAGATACAACAATCCTTGATGAATATGCTTCTGAGATTGTTCTAAAAGATACTTTTTATATAGGTCGCCAAAGTCGGTTTCAATTTTTTCTAAAGAAACACCCCAAATAGTTCTTAAACCAGTCATCACATATTCGTTATATTGTTCTTGAATTGACAAAATCTCTTGGGTACTTGGCAAGCTATTTCCCTCTATACTTTTAATGTATTTGGTATTGTTTGAAACATTCCAACTTCTTATATTTCCGCAATAGGAATGTGCCGAAGGCCCGATTCCCAAATAGGGTTTACCTTGCCAATAACTGGTATTGTGTTTAGAAAAATAAGAGGGTTTTCCAAAATTAGAAATCTCATAATGTATAAATCCTTGTTTTTCGGTTTCTAACATCAAATGATTGAAGTGAAGCTGTGCCAATTCATCATCTATAGCCGGATACTTGCCACTTTTAATAAAAGTATCCAAAGCCGTTTGAGGCTCGACGGTTAAAGCGTAACTAGAAATATGATTCACACCAAAACCAAAAGCAAGTTGAAGATTTTCGTTCCATTTCTCCAAGCTCATATTAGGAATCCCATAAATTAAATCAATGGTAATATTCTCGAAGTGTTTGCTTGCTTCAGATAAACAGCGCTTAGACTCGTCTGAAGTATGAGCGCGATTCATTTGTTTTAAATCGGCTTCAAAAAAGGATTGAATACCTATACTCAACCTGTTTATCCCTATTTTTCTATAGTCTTCAAAAATGGTCCTTGATTGATCCTGAACAGATGTCAAGTCGTCCGGATTGGCTTCTAAAGTAATTTCGGGATTCTCAATAACTTGATAGTTTTTATATACCTCAGCAATCAAAAAACCTAATTCTTCAACGCTTAACAATGAAGGTGTGCCTCCTCCAAAATAAATGGTTTCAACAGCAATATCTTTAAATTCATCTTTACGAAAAACCAATTCCTTGGCTAGAGCTTGTACTAAATCATCCTTTTTCTTTAAAGATGTAGAAAAATGAAAGTCGCAATAAAAACAGGCCTGTTTGCAAAATGGAATATGAATGTAGATTCCGCCTCCTTTTAACTTCCCCAAAGAGGAAGGGTCTTTACTTAAACGACTAAAATCCATTGTATTCTCCATATTTCCCAAAACAATTTGCTTCTCAGCTCCTACGACTTCTTGACCCGATCTTCATTCTGTTTTACAAAACTAGCCCAACCGGAATAACTTTTACCTATTTCAATTTTACCGGCATTATAAAAATGACAAACTGCCGCAGCCAAACCATCCATAGAATCGAGGTTTTTTGGCAGTGTTTTAATACCTAACATACTTTGAAGCATTTTAGCCACCTGCTCTTTACTGGCATTTCCATTTCCAGTAATAGCCATTTTTATTTTTTTAGGTGAATATTCCGTAATAGGAACTTCTCTACTCAAGCCTGCGGCCATAGCAACCCCTTGAGCCCGTCCTAACTTAAGCATACTTTGAACGTTCTTTCCAAAGAATGGCGCCTCAATTGCAATTTCGTCTGGATGATGAGTTTCTATAAGTTCAATGGTCCGTTCAAAAATAAGTTTTAGCTTTAGATAATGATCGTCGTATTTTTTTAGATCCAACTCGTTTAGCTGCAGAAACTGCATATTTTTTCCAACCACTTTTATAAGACCAAATCCCATAATAGTTGTACCTGGATCAATACCTAATATAATTTTTTCTTTGCTCATTAATCGCAATAATAACAACCACTTAATGAATAAGATATTCCTAGGGTTGCAGTTAATAAATTCCCGTTAAACGAGCCATACCCGTCAGTTACAGGATCGAAATCACTACTAAACCCGTAAATATAGGAGGTATCTAAATAAATAGTCAATTGATCGGAAATTTTATGGTGGAACTCAATGCCGGCCATGACATTTAAAAACGAGGTTTTATTTTCACCATATTCTCCCAATGGTTTAATCATACTAAAACCTGGTCCAACATGAGCAACTATGCCAAAACCAATTGGCAAAAAGTTTATTTTTGAGCTTGGATCGTAAACAAATTGCGCATTTATTCTTGAATAGTTTACCTTAAAATAAGGAGAACTAGCATCGTGCGACAAACGGTTAAATCCAAAATCCAATTTAGCGCCAAACTGACTTCTAAACATATGCTGCAACCCTAAATTAACGGTTGGAAAATTTATAGGTTTGCCTTCAAAACCACTTACAAATCCACTAGAACTTGGATTATTAATACCAAGAGCAACTTGAGCCTTCCACTTACTAGTTTCAGCTTGACTGAATCCAAAAACCGAGATAAATAAAAAAATAACAGAAAGAGTCGTCCTTTTGATGTTTATAAAAAATGTATTCATAAAACTATATTGTTTAATTTGCGGCAAATAAAGTGCTAAATCTAATAATGCAAAAAACCTTACCCTACAAAACTAATCAATTCTTAATTGTGCTTCTAAAAATAAGCATTGTAGTTGGTGCATTTTATTTTATTTATCACAGATTAACCACAAACAACCAATTAGACTTTAAAGTTTTTAGTGAGTTTTTATCCGAAAACAAGGTGTTTTCAGCAAAAAATACCTTGTTTCTATTCCTTTTAAGCGCTTTTAATTGGATTTTTGAAATTTTAAAATGGAAAGATTTAGTTTCTGTTTTCAAAAAAATCAGTTTTAAGGAAGGACTTCAACAAACCTTAGGCTCATTAACAGCCTCAATATTTACACCTAATAGAATTGGAGAATATGGCGCCAAAGCTATTTGTTACAGCTCCGATTTAAGAAAAAAAATAGTCCTTTTAAACTTTCTTGGAAATAGCATGCAAATGCTAGTAACCACAATTTTAGGTCTGATTGGCCTATACGTACTCACAACAACCTATCCCTTAGACATTAATTATCATAAAACAGCTAGATTTTTAATTGGTTTATTGGTTATTTCAAGCCTCGTGTTTTTTGGATGGAAGAAAAAAAACCTTACAATCAAAGGCCTTTCAATTGAAAAACTGGTACTTTTTTTTAGAAAGATTCCTTTTAAACAGTATCTAACTTGTTTGAACTTCTCCCTCCTGAGGTATTTTATTTTTTCATTCCAATTTTATCTGTTACTTCAGTTGTTTGGAATTGAAATATCCTACAGCAATGCCATGACCATTATTACTTCTATGTATTTATTGGCTTCTGTTGTACCATCAATTTTTATATTCGATGTAGTCATTAAAGGCAGTGTGGCAGTTTACCTGTTTTCTTTAGTTGGCCTTAACGAGTTCACTATTTTATCTGTTGTAACTTGTATGTGGCTTTTAAACTTTGTGCTCCCAAGCATCTTAGGTGCGGTTTTTGTTTTAAATTTTAAACCTCCTAAAAGCCTCGTCTCATGATTCCCATCATTTTTACAATCACCTTAATATATCTACTTTTAATAGGAAGTTTTATTTATGGTTTCAATAAGGTTTCGGAATTCAACTTTAAAGAACCCCTAACCAAAACAAATTTTTCTATTATAATTCCCTTTCGGAATGAAGCACAAAACCTACCTGCTTTATTAAACACCATTTCAAAATTAAAATATCCTTTATCCAACTTCGAGGTAATTTTTGTTGATGATGCTTCTGAAGATGCTTCCGTTAAAATAATTAAACAGCATCTAGATAAAACGGAGGTCGATTTCAAAATTTTGCAGAATCAAAGAAGGTCGAAATCCCCAAAAAAAGATGCCATAACAACCGCAATAGAACAAGCTAGCTGCGAATGGATTTTAACGACAGATGCTGATTGCCTAGTGCCTGAATTGTGGTTGGATATCTATAACAGCTATATTCAAAACACTAAGGCAAACATGATTTCTGGGCCTGTGGCTTACTACAGCCTTCATTCGTTTTTAGACCGATTTCAAGCCTTTGACTTTTTAAGTTTAATTGGAGCAACCATAGGCGGATTTGGATTAAAAACGCCCTTTTTAAGCAACGGAGCTAATTTAGCTTACAAAAAAGATTTTTTTAAAACCCTAAATGGTTTTTATGGAAACAACGATATCGCTAGTGGCGACGATGTGTTTTTATTACAAAAAGCCATAGAAAAACACAGAAATTCCGTCTTGTTTTTAAAAGCAAAAGAAGCGATTGTTTTAACCAAACCGCAACCAGATTTTTCTAGTTTAAAATCGCAACGCGTTCGTTGGGCTTCAAAAACCACACATTATAAAAACAGTTTCGGAAAACTTACGGGTCTCGTAGTTTTATTAATGAATGCTGGGTTAATTGCTTACTTGTTGTTTGCTTGCCTAGGAATCTTCAACTTCAAGTTATTACTACTTGTTTTCATTTTAAAATCGAGTATTGACTTTGTTTTACTATACAAAACCGCGTCATTTTTTAACCAAAAAAAATTATTCAGAAGCTACCCATTAAGCGCAATATGCTATCCAGCTTTTTCTGTTTACATTGCTTTTATCGCTATTTTTTCAAGCTATAAATGGAAAGATAGAGCTTATAAAAAATAGTGTGCAAATCATTTATTTTTGTTAGATTTACCAGAACAGTAATCCTATATCTAATGAAAAAGCTCGTCTTTATATTTTGTTTATTTCTATCCTTTTCATCTGTACATGCACAGAAATCATATACCATAAACGGTGAAACCCTTGAGTTAAAAACTGAAGTGGAAGGTAATTTAGACCTGTTATGGAATACCATAGATCGCCAATACAGATATTTTGTTAGAACAAAGGACGGTTCCCTTAAAGAATTGGTAAACACCAAAAACCCAGAGACTAAAAAACACCAACAAGAATATAAAGTATTATTAAAAGACTTAACACAGGAATACGGTCTATCACCTGATGATGTTAAATTGACACTGTCGAGCTTAAAGGACTACATCAATATGTACAATTCCACTAGCGACCTTAATTTTAATTACGAACCCAGAGCGAAGTTACAATCACGTTTAGGAGTTTTTGGCGGATTGACCAATCAACCTTTTGTTGAAAACCTCAACAACACTTCTGTTCCGTTTTTTGGTGCAGAATTTGAAGTTTATAGAGACACCAAATTAAGAAACCATGCCGGGTATTTTAATTTAAAAACAGCTTTAGATTCCGACGAATTCGATTACTCGTCTACCCAATTAGGTATAGGATACAGATACCGCTTTATTAATAAAACCAATTTCAGTGTATATGGGAATCTAACTTTTGTGACTTACAGTTTTTACAAAGGTACCATGCGTTATGACGACCCAGATACCCCAGGTGCATATATCTATGAAAAACAATCTGATTCAGAAATGAAAGCACCATTTATTTTTGGCTTAGGAGGCGATATCAAAGTAACTAAAAATGGCTACATCACCCTGGCGTACGACAATTTGTTTGCCTTGTTTTCTGAAAACCAAGGGAATTTTCCAATAGATTTTGCTGTTGGTTTTAAATTCAACTTATAATAAATGCGTTTTAACAAAACTTCCAATCCTGCTTTTAACGATTACTTTTGGAAGAATGATACACGCTCAACAGAAAAAATGAGCGTTCGTGGTATTATCTTAAAATCCTTGTTTTCCATCCTAATCATTGCCTGCTTAGCTGTTTATGTATGGAATCTATATACCTCTGGAACAGACATTTCATGGTATGTTACAGGAGGCATGGTTTCGGCCCTTGTAATTAGTATAGTAATCTCTGTTAGAACTCAGTGGGCAAAATTTTTAGTACCGCTTTATGCCATAGCTAAAGGATTGTTTCTTGGTGGAATAAACAGTTATGCACATGCGCGGTTTCCCGATTTACCGTTTCAAGCGATTGGTGTGACTATTGTTACCTTCTTTGTTATGCTCATCCTCTATCAGACGCGGATAATTATAGTTACAAAAAAACTTAGAAGCGTTATTATTGCTGCCTCCCTGAGTATTTTTGTGATTTATATGATTTCATGGATTTTAAGCTTTTTCGGGATTCAGACTTTCATTTGGGGAACCTCTTGGCTAGCCATTGTTTTCAATGTTCTAGCCGCCATTTTTGCTTCTTTGGCCTTACTTTTAGATTTCGATTATATAGAAAGCCATAAAAACAAAGCGCCTAAAGATAAAGAATGGCTAGCCACTTGGGGGCTTTTAGTGACACTGGTTTGGTTGTATGTTGAAATTTTAAGACTGATGAGGAAATTAGCCATCCGATTTTAAGCCTTAATTCACTTGAATAATAACCGGCAAGGTAAAAGCTGTTTTTACTTGTTGCCCACGCTTAATAGCTGGGTAAATTTCTGGTAAAGAATCTAGGCTGTTCGCAAGAAGCTCGTCAATATTTGGGATTTCATGACGCGTTATAGAATCTACCTTGGCTTCTAATAAAGATAATACACCTTTTTCTGAAATTTGAAACTTTATAAAAATCGTGTCATCTATATTTTGAGTTACAACAAGGGTATCTCTCTGAATTTTACTTGTAATAATAGCTGTTAAGGTATTTTGAAAACAGGCCTTTTTTTCTTCTTTTGAAGCATCGTCATTACAGGATGCAAATGATGGATACTCATCCACATCACTCCAATTAAATGTTTTTAATTCTTCATTTAAAATAGCGTCTGAAGTTGTTTTCTTGACATCAAAATAATTGCAAGAAACAAGCAATATAAAACCGAAAAAAAGGTACAAATGTTTCATACACAGAATTAAACCCGAAAAGTACAATATTTTTGATTATTCTACATAAATGCCAGGATTTAAACCTAAAAAAACCGAAGACTTACTTTCGTTTTTGACTAGGAACCTACTTTTGCCTTTTATTTCTCCTTCATGGAACCAACGAAAAGATGCTGCAAGGTTTCTTTAATTCCTTGCTCGGACCATTTTAGGCAAAACAACAAACTCATGTCTGACCCCAACCACCAACCCAATTGAAATAAAACAAGAAGGATTTTTACAACAAAGACCTAGAAGAAACTTGCAGGACACCATAATACTGGTATTTGTTTTGAATGTGAAATTTGTAACATACATTTGATATCTTCGTCATATAAAGAAAAAATATATGGACATTCTATTACTTATTCTCGGCTTCGTATTAATGTTGGTTGGCATTTTAGGTAGCTTTTTACCTGTACTTCCTGGCCCACCTGTAAGTTGGCTTGGTCTGTTATTGCTTCATTTAACGAAGGCCATTCCTAGCAATTGGACTTTTTTAGGTATAACCCTAGCCATTGCTTTGATCGTTTTCGCTTTGGATTATATTATTCCTGCCTTAGGGACAAAAAAATTTGGCGGGAGCAAGTATGGCGTTATTGGGACAACTCTAGGCCTCTTGGTAGCAATTATTTTTCCTGTGTTAGGAGTTTTTGGAATTATAATTTGGCCCTTTGTTGGTGCTTTTGTTGGAGAATTGTTAAATAGAACAGATTCAAAAACAGCAGCAAAAGCTGCATTTGGTTCCTTTTTAGGCTTTCTAACTGGAACATTTATAAAATTTCTAGTAGCCGTTATCTATCTCGGATTTTTTATTGTGAAAGCATGGGAACATAAATCCGCACTCTTTAGCTTCTAACAAAAAGAAACCTCATGACTCATAAAGATATTATAAGGTCACGAGGTTAGTGTCAATGCTATTATCAACTATTATTTGAGGGATTAATTAATTAGTTGTTGCTAATCCAAATATAGGCCTTAGCATTCAATTCTATTTACGGGAAATCACAATGGAGGGAAAATTGGATTATTAAATTAAAAACAAGCTCTTTATTCACCTAGTTCAGCTAAGCCACGCTGGTAAAATTCCAAACGTTCTTTTTCTGGTACTAAAGCGCCTCCTGTACCCCAAACAATATGGGTAGCCTGTTCCATATTTAAATTATTGGCACGCGCATAATTGGTCTTTAAAATCATCTGCGGTCCAATCAGCCCAGCCGTTGCAGAAGGCTCTAAGAAAATATGTTCAGAATCCATTAATTGAGCTAGTAGTTTAAAAAGCTCAGCATCCTCCATGGTGTACAGCCCACTAATTAGATGACTACTGATGGAGCTTGCAAAACTGGATGGGCGACCAACAGCCAAACCATCGGCTTCTGTTTTATTGTCTATTCCAAAATCTTGAACACTAATACGTCCGTTTTCTCCAGTAATCAGGCCTGTTAGTACAGCAGGAGAGTGCGTCGGTTCAACAAAAAAGCAATGAACATGATCGCCATAAATTTGTTTTAAGCCAAAGGCTGTTCCTCCCGGCGATCCGCCAACACCACAAGGGGAATAAACAAATAAAGGATGTTCGGCATCTACCTGAATATTTTCTACTTCTAGTTGTCTAGCAATCCGTAAAGCGCCTACGGAGTATCCCAAAAACAAATCTTTAGAATTTTCGTCATCAACAAAATAGGACATGGCAGCTGCTTGGGTTTCTTTCCGACCAGCAAGAATGGCTTCGCTAAAATCTCCTGAAAACTCAACGACCTTCACTCCTTTTTCCCTGAGCAACTCCTTTTTCCAAACTTTAGCATCGGCAGACATATATACGGTGACCTGAAATCCTAAGGCCGCACTAATAATACCAATACTCAACCCTAAGTTTCCCGTAGAGCCCACACCAATTTTATATTGACTAAAAAACGATTTAAAATCTGAAGAAGCAAAACGACGGTAATTGGAATCTTCTAACAGCCCCGCATTTAAAGCTAGTTTTTCAGCATGACTTAAGACTTCAAAAAATCCACCTCGAGCTTTAATAGAACCCGCAATGGGAAGTTGGTTATCGCATTTTAAAAATAATCTACCTGTTATTTTTGGATCCTGATGGTTTAAAAGTGCTTTCATATTTACCAGCTCTTTCAATGGAGATTCCAAAATGCCATGTGTTTTTCTGGTTTCCGGAAAAGCTTCAATGAAAAATGGCGTAAAGCGTTCCCACAAAGCCTCTGCTTCTAACATATCAGCTTTTGATATGGAAAGATCCGGCATGTGCAACCTGGTTTTCATATTAGGGTAATCCAAGTCACAGGTTTCAAGGCCATGATATCCGTAAAAAGCGGTTCCTTCTTAACAAAATTGGCTATATCACTGTCTGAATACATAATTTCCCAGATTAAAAATTAAATAAGCCCTGATACTTGGTGCTTTTATCAATAGCTAAGATTTATTGACAACGCCTTCAACGCGCTGTGCACTATCTAGCTTATTAAGACTTAAGCGAACGGTACTGGTTTCAATGGCAGTTAAATCGTGAGGCACACCCCCGTCCAAAGCGATTAAATCTCCTCGTTTTAGCTGATGTACAGTTCCATTTACACCAAAATTTATCGCACCTTCAAAAACTTCAACAACAATCGGGAAGGGAGTTTTATGCTCCTTCATAGTTTGTCCTGCTTTAAATGCGATTCTAATTTCTTTCCCTGTTTCAGTTTCCATTAAAACTTGAACACTTGGTCTTGTTTCCTGATAGTCCACATGAGTTACTAAGGATGCTAATTTCATAATATGAGTTTTAATTAATTTATTTTCTTATTTAGACCCATTTAAAATTAGCAAATATTAACTCAATTCAAGTACAAAACGCGAAGAATTTGTTGAAGAAAATATGAAAAGTGAGACTTGATATAAAAAAGAAAATTACAAAAAGACGGAGCAAAGTATCCTAAAACAAAAAAGCATCCCAATCTTCGGTTAAGAAAAAAGGAAAGCTTTCCATCGGTTTAACTACTTAAACCATTGACAGACTACTACATCCGTCAAACAACACAACTAAATTTTATTGCCAAAAAAAAGCTCCAATTTCTT
>NZ_DATGNR010000079.1:0-51829 GCF_035306605.1 Xanthomarina sp.
AGCCTGTTTAATAATCAATCCTTGGTGTTGGCATCGATTTCCTTTGGAACTACAGGAATATCTTAGAATGTTTATCATTGAAAAATCAGTTTTTAGTATTTATTTAAACCTAAGCATGGTTTCAAGTATTTCGTTAATCTGCTTCGATTTTTGTCTAGATACAGGAATTTCTTCATCATCGCTCATAATTAGGCTTCCACCATCTTGTTTTAGAATTCCTTTTACAAATTTTGGGTTAATGAGGTGGGATTGGTGTACCCTAATGAAGCCTTGGTCCGTAAGAAGCTCTTCTATTTCTTTTAAGGTTCTACTTATTAAAACGCTTCTTTGTTCGTTACAAAAAATATTTGTGTAGTTATTGTCCGATTGACACCTTACAATATTATTGATGTCCACAATTTGATAGCCTACTCCCGTGGGTAGAGCTATTTTAGAATGACTTTTGTTGGAGTCCTTTAAATGAGTTTGAAATAGTTGCCACTGTTTGTTACTAGTTTTCTTTTGACGTTTTTCCCAATCAGAGAGTGCTTTGACTATGTTTTTTTCGGTTATCGGTTTTAAAAGATAGTTGATAGCACTGTATTGAAAGGCTTTTATTGCATATTGATCGTAAGCTGTAGTGAATATGATATCAAAATCGATAGGTAGTAAATTGTCTAGCAAGGCAAAACCATTAAGGTTTGGCATTTCTATGTCTAAAAACAGGATGTCTGGAGAGTTGTATTTAATAAACTCCAAGCCTTCCAATGGATTGGTAAAGGTTCCTATAATTTCGTAGTTTGAATTTAATTTATTGATTAAATTTTCCAAGACATTTATACAGTGGGTTTCGTCGTCTATTATTATGATTTTTGTCATAGCTTAGTGGTCATAAGTTAGTGTAATTCTTGTTCCTGTGGTATCACCTTCTTCTTCAAGATCGGTAATTTTTAAATGAATGGCATAGTCATTCAGATAGTTGTACCATTTTAATCGGTCTTGCACTATGGTTGTACCCATGGATTTATGCAGTTTTTTCTTTTTAGCGCTTTCATTTCTGCCTATGCCATTATCTTCAATAATAATTTTTAAATTTTCAGTAATATCGAAGATTATGGTTAGTTCTTTTCTGGCTTTTAAACTAGGTTGTAGTCCATGCCAGATGGCATTTTCAACAATGGGTTGTAAAAGTAAGGGAGGTATTTCATACTGAGAAAGTGCTTCTCGAGAAGCCACTTCAATGGTGTAGGTAAAGTCTTTCCCCATTCTGCTTTGTTCTAAGGATAAGTATAATTCTAGAATCTCAAGTTCTTCTTCAACCGTAATTTTTTTGCGGTTCGTGTTTTGTAATATACTTCGTAATAAACTCGAGAAATCGTCTAGATAATTTATAGCATCTTCATTTCTAGAGTTCATTATTAGGCTTTTAATGGCATTCATGCTGTTAAAAATAAAATGAGGATTCATTTGCGAGCGCAAGGCTACCATTTCTGTTTCCTTTATTTTTTTATTAAAGTCATCTTTTGTTTTTTGCTCCCTTTCACGTTCTATTTCGGAATAAAGCTGAAGGAGTTCCGAGGTTTTTTGGTTGACTTTTTCATCAAGTTCACGGTTCATGCGTTCTTGAATATGTTGATTTTCCTGGAGCTGTACTATCAGTTCTGCATCTGTTTTTTGTTTTTTCTTTTGAAGTAGGAATACATTTTCTCCTAAAGCTAGAGAGAAGCAATACACTTCTGCTAATAGGCCCATCTGGAAAATAATATTTGGGGCTTGTTTAAAACTAAACAGTTCTTTTGTAACAATCTGTATTTCGGAAAATCCAATAAATGTTCCTAACAAGGCTCCAATAAAAAAGAAGGATTGACCTAATATAAAATAATTTATTAAAGGATGTTTTACTTTATAAATTATCCAGAAAATTAAAATAAAATTAAGTGGTAGAATGAAAGAACGGATTATGAAAAATAGCATTCCCATGAATTTGATATCTGTAACTAAATTGCCAAACACAAAAATTGCTAGGGCATAAATAAAACAGAACCCTCCTAAGTAATACAGGATTTTTGCAAGTAATTTACTGTAGTTTTTGACCTCTAGCAGGTGTAGGATAAATAATATATAGAAGCCAATAAAGGTAAATTGGACAGGTTCAAATAAATTATAAGCTAATTCAGGAATGTATTTAAAGAAATTACCAATTGGTGCTAAGGTGTAGCGCAGTACTAAAAACCCGTAAATAAGCTGAAAAAACAAGTAGCCTAAATAATAAAGGTATAATTTTTTGCGAAGACGCAACCAAAAAATTAGTGTAAATACAAAGATAGTAGCTAAGGAGATGATGTAGAAGTAAATAAACCCTATAGATTTTTTTTGATGGTTATGAATACTAGTAGAAAATTTCCAATAATCAATTTCGGAATAGATTTCCGGCAACTTAGGACTAAACTTTAGTCTGTTACCACTCAATCTTACATAAATCTCAGATTTTTCAAAAGGAGGAAAACTTAGTTCTGAAAAGAAATCTTCTGATTGGTTCGCTCTTTCAGGAAAAGGTACATAAAATCCATTTTTTATCTGTTTGTATTCTTGTTTAGTCTGTTGGTAGATTGTCGTGTAGTTATTCAAGCTAAATAGATACGCTTTGACAGTGTCTTGTGATCGATTTTCAATTTGAAATTTGAGCCAAAAAGCTTTATCTATTGGAATAGTATTTAAAGTATCATGGGGTTTCCAATCTGTTTGCAATCTTACGTCTTCAAAAGACAGGTCTCTATCAATTTGTAGTACTTTAACATTTTCATTATTGGTTAACTGTACCTTACTGGATATGGAATTAACCATAATTTGCCCAGATAGGTGCATGATACCTATTAGAAAATAACATACTATTAAAGAGATAGTTTTTAACATTATAGCTAATGTACTATTCTATTTTGAAATGTCTAAGGTAGGTTTAGTATTTGGTAGGTTTTAATTAGTATTTGGTTGTTTATTTAGGATTAATGGATTTATTTGTGTCCCTTTTCTATGAAATAAATGTGAGTTTTTCTGTTTTTAATACGAGTTTAATCTCTTTTAAATATCTCAAATAGTCTAATTCTTTATGTATAAAAATATGATGATTAATTTTTTTAGACACGGACTAATCAGTACTTTTTTAAAGTATCTTTGTATGATATAAAACACAGTTTAAATGATTGTTTGGGCCCTTTTTATAGTTGGAATTATTGTTTTTTTAGCCTTAGATTTAGGTGTATTTAATAAGAATCCACATGTTATTAGTTCAAAAGAAGCAGGAGTTTGGACTGTGGTTTGGGTTACGATGTCTTTTGCGTTTTCAGGAGTGATTTATTGGTTGTACAGTCAAGGTGTGTATATTGATAATCCGGATAACTTGTTGCCACATGATGCCATGATTAAATATATTACGGGATATCTTATTGAGTTGTCCTTGAGTATTGATAATATATTTGTAATTGCTATAATATTTACTTCCTTTAAAATTCCGCCAAAGTATCAACATCGGGTTTTGTTTTGGGGGATATTAGGAGCTGTTGTATTTAGAGGTTTAATGATATTTTTGGGTGTCATGCTGATTCATAAGTTTTCATGGATGACTTATGTATTTGGAGCATTTTTGGTGTTTACTGCATTAAAGATGATGTTTAAAAAAGACGAGCATGACTTTCATCCTAAAAAATCATTTGTTTTTAGATTGCTAAAAAAAATTATGCCTATTACTACTGAAATTGAGAATGAGCATTTTTTTGTTAAACGCAGGCATATGACCGCAGCAACACCTTTATTTGTTGCTTTAGTGGTTATTGAAATGATGGATGTGGTGTTTGCTATTGATAGCGTGCCTGCTATTCTTTCCATAACTTCAGATCCTTTTTTGGTTTTTAGCTCCAATATCTTCGCAATTTTAGGTTTACGTTCTATGTATTTCTTTTTGGCAAATATGTTGGAAAGATTTAGTTACTTAGAATATAGCTTAATTGCTATTTTATCTTTTGTAGGAATTAAAATGTTGCTTGTACATTATTTTAAATTCCCAGAATGGGTTTCATTAGGCTTTATTGGTTTAGCGCTAGGAACTGGAATTGTGGTGTCCTTGCTAAAAAACAGAAAAGCCTAAGGAATTGTCTTAGGCTTTTAGGTTGGGTTTTTATTACTGATTATTTAATTACTTGCTTAAAAAATAAATCTACCTCTTCTTTAAAAACATCTAAAGGGATGCGATGTGCTAGAGTATTTCGAACATGAATCTTGTATTCTGGATGGTTTTCTATAGTTTCTGCTAAAAAGTTAAGTGTTTTTCTTGGATTCACCACCTCGTCTAGTGTTCCTAAAACAATTTGCTTGAATGAACTTTTTTGGTGTTTTACGTTGGGCGTTACTTGGTAAACAGAACGTTCTGCTAAAGCAGGATTAAATAACAGAGCAGGACATTGAAATGAATTAGAGACATAATAACCCGAAAAACCTCCCATACTGCTTCCTATAACAATATGGATGTCTTTTGATTTATATGAAGAAATTAAATTACCTATAGCTTGTGTGTCTGCTTCATAGTCAATTGAAGGTGAAATTACCTCTCCATATTGTTCCAAGATTTTTCTTTTTTCAGGATTTAGACTTCCGTTTAATCCGTGTATGTAAAGTATGTTCATAGTTTTGTAGTAAATTTAAAATAATAGCATCTAAATATACTTGATTATAATAAAACTTTAAAGAAATATAAGAATAGTAGAGTTTGTTGAGGTTTAAATTTCAGGCATATAAACTAAATAATTACTTTAAGAATGCTTTAATTCCAAAATTCCCAGAACGTTTTGTGTTTTCTTTTACTAATTGAATACCTTCTCCAATATTATTTTTAGATGTAAAAACAAAAGGGATAATATTTTTTAATTTTTTTGTTTTATAATGGTAGTCATATAAATAATCATCGTTAATAACTACATATAAATCTTGTTTTTTAAAGGCATTATTTGGTGAGTTGATGTAATCTGTGTGTTTGTAATTGACCCTTGAATTACTGTCATTGGTTAAATCGATAACATCTAAACAGTCTGTGTATTTAATTTCTTTTAAATTTAAAAACTTTCCATTACAATTTTTAATTACAATGTCGCCGTAAGAGTCTACTAAGAACCAATCAGTGGATGGCGTAAATACTTCTGTGACTGTATGACCATTCATCCAAACTACTCTTGAAATAATGTCTTTCGATTTTAATACATGATGTAATATCTTAGATGCTTCCGAGCAGATTTTCGTAAATTTATTGTCAACTTCTAAAATGTTGGTTTTGTCTCTAACTTGATTTCCTTTACCAACAAAGACAATGTCTCTTGTAAGTTTTACAGAGTTTTTTATTTCTAAATACAAACTGTCAAAAGTCTGTGTGTTTTCATTTTTAAAAACGGGTGTCTTATAGAATTCATCTTTTGATAAATAACTCATTTCGATAAATGGGAATGGTAGATGAATTACTTTGACATAGGTATAAATAGAAATAGGTAGTAGCAAAACAACTAATAGAAGTAAATATCTTTTTTTGAATTTGCTTACAAAACCCATAACATATTGATTATCAGATATAAATTTAGTAATAATTTTTTAAAAATCGACCTTAATTCCTTGAGGATTTTATTTTAAAAAAGTCAGTGTTAGAATGCTATGTTAAAGTTGAAGGTTTTTTGGTGGCAATTAATAATGTTAAGAAAATGATGGGAGGCATTGTGGGGGCAGACTTGAGTAGACTAGGTGTAAAACCAAAAAACCCGAACAGTTGTTCGGGTTTTTAGTGGTGGTGCCTCCAGGAATCGAACCAGGGACACAAGGATTTTCAGTCCTTTGCTCTACCAACTGAGCTAAGGCACCAGTTTCAAAATTGCTAACCAATATTTCGGTTAAGCAGGTGCAAATATAGAATCATTTTTATTATTCGCCAAAAGAAAGTAAATAAAAAAATCGTTTTGTAAATTTGCAACCTGACATAGAGCTATGAATTTAATAATAGATATTGGAAATACATTAGTTAAATTTGCTGTTTTTCAGCAAGATGAGTTAGTGTTTCAAACTTCGGGTGAAGACAATCTTTTTAAAAATAAATTTGAAAATATTTTAAAAAAATATCCCAAAATTGAAAAATGCATCATTTCTTCGGTTGGAAAAATGGATGAACAGGCGTTAGATTTTGTAAAAAAACGTCTAAAAATTCTAGTTTTGAATTCCGAAACTAAATTGTCATTTAAAAACCTTTACGGTACTCCAAAAACTTTAGGTGTAGATCGGTTGGCTTTGGTCAGTGCTGCATCTAGAGAATTTCCCAATAAAAATTGTTTGGTGATTGATTTAGGTTCGTGTATCACCTATGACTTCATTAACAAGGAAAACTGTTATTTAGGAGGCGCTATTTCACCGGGATTACGAATGAGATATAAGTCATTAAATAATTTTACAGCCAAATTACCGTTATTAGAAACAAAGCTTCCTGAAAATGTTATTGGAGATTCAACAGAAAGCGCCATTCATTCCGGAGTTGTTTTTGGTATTTTAAATGAAATAGATGGATTTATAGACAACTATAAACAGAAATTTTCAGATTTAACAGTTATTTTAACAGGTGGAGATGCTTATTTCTTGTCAAAACAATTAAAAAATAGCATATTTGCCAACTCAAATTTCCTATTAATAGGATTGAACCATATTTTACAATTTAATTCAACAGAATGATTAAAAAACTAATATTAGTTTTTATTGCATTATTTGCAATTCAAATTTACGCTCAAGAGGGAACTGCCTCACCATATTCGTATTATGGAATTGGTAGCTTAAAATTTAAAGGGACTGTTGAGAATAGGAGTATGGGAGGATTGAGTATCTATACAGATAGTATTCATTTAAATCTTCGAAATCCTGCTTCTTACGCAACCAAAAATCTAGAACAATACAATTACGAGAGTCGACCTGTGAAATTTGCTATTGGTGGGACTCACTCCAAATCTAAATTAAAAAGTAATTCAGCTTCCGATGTGGTAAACTCTACCACTTTAGACTACTTGGCCATGTCTTTTCCAGTGGGGAGATTTGGACTAGGAATGGGGCTTTTACCGTATACGACGGTAGGTTATAAGCTTGAAACCATGAATGGCAACAACGACCTTAAAAGTAAATTTAGAGGAGATGGTGGTGTTAACAAGGTGTATGGTTCTTTAGGATATTTAGTAACTGATGAATTGAGCGTAGGTGTGGATTTAGGTTACCATTTTGGTAATATTAGAAACCATACTATTGAGTATGTATATACAAATGATGGAAGTTTAGCACAATACCAAACTAGAGAAGACAATAGGTCGGACCTGAGTGGTTTAGGGTTAAATCTTGGAGTAACATACACTAAAATGGTGCAAGAGAAGTATGAGTTAACCACGTCATTAACTTATAGACCAAAAGCCAACTTAACTTCTAAAAACTCTCGTACTTTTAATACCATTACTATAAATTCAGTAAATGATAACGAGAATATTATCAATTCTATCGAGGCTGATTTGGATGGGCAAGGTTTAAAACAAACCGATTTGGTAATTCCTGCTAAACTAGCCTTTGGAGCTGGAATTGGACAGCCTAGGTCTTGGTTTGTTGGTGCTGAGTATTCCTACATCAATGTTGGTGAGTTTAAAAATGATTTATACGCAGCTAGCGATTCTGCAGGAAATGTTAGTTACTCAAGTGCTTCAGCTATTTCAGTTGGAGGATTTTTTATCCCAGATTACAATTCTTTTTCAAGTTACTTAAGTAGAGTGGTTTACAGGGCTGGAGTTAGGTTCGAAGGCACTGGATTAGAAATTAATGACGAAGCCATAAATGAGTTTGGCATATCTTTTGGAGTAGGGTTGCCAATGGGGAATACATTCTCTAACGCGAACATAGGAGTTGAGTTTGGAAAGAAAGGAACAACAAGCAGTAATTTAATTCAAGAGAATTTTATAAACTTTCAACTAAGCCTCTCGTTCAACGATAGATGGTTCCAAAAGAGAAAATTTAATTAAGAATAAAATAAAAATTATGAAAACCAAAATTACATTCTTGCTATTAGCCTTATTTTTAGGATTGGATTTTGTGTCTGCTCAAGATGATGATTCAAGCACTTTATCTATAATGTCTGAATATGCTAAATCAAAAAATTACGACGCAGCATATAAACCATTTATGGAGATACGAAAAAGAAATCCAAACTACAGTAGAGCAATTTATGTTTATGGAGAGAGTATTCTTAATCATAAAATCGACAATTCAAATGGAGCTGAAAAAGTTGCCTATATTAATGATTTGGTAAAACTTTGGGAAGAAAGACAAGCGCACTACGCTAGTAAAACACCTCAAGGAGAGTTTGGAGCTAAATCTTGTCAATTATTATATGACAATAGAGATGTTTTAAACAAAACTGATGAAGATTTATACGCATGTTTTGATACGGTGTTTAAAGCAGATTCAGAAACTTTTACAAACCCAAAATCACTTTATACTTATTTCTCATTAATTGTAGATTTATATGATGCAGGTAAAAAATCTGCAGGAGAATTGTTTACTAAATATGATGAAGTAGTTGAGAAGGTTGATAAAGAAGTAGGTAACTATTCAGAAAGTTTAAACAAACTTATTGAAAAACAAGATGCTGGTACCGCTTTAACAAGCAAAGAAGAAAGATATAAAACAATGTACGAAAGCTATTTAAAAGCTTACGATCAAATTTCTGGTAGCATCAATAGTAAATTAGGTTCTAGAGCAAATTGCGAAAACTTAGTTCCACTTTATGCTAAAGATTTTGAAGCAAACAAAGGTGATGCTGTTTGGTTACAAAGAGCAGCGGGTAACATGTCAGCTAAAGAATGTACAGACGACCCTTTATTCTTTAAATTAGTAAATGCATATCATAAACTAAGTCCGTCTGCAAACTCTGCTTACTACTTAGGAATCTTAAAAGATAAAGAAGGAAGAACTTCTGAAGCTATTAAGTTCTACGAGCAAGCTATAAGTTTAGAAGCTGATAGCTTCAAAAAAGCAAGACTTTATGAAAGAATTGGTGATAAATTAAAATCTCAAGGAAACTACGGACAAGCTAGAGGATATTTCAGAAACGCTTTAAAGTACAACCCATCCAACGGGCGTCCACATTTAAAAATTGCGGATATGTATAGTAGAAGTGCAAATAACTGTGGAGATACAAACTTTAATAAACGTGCTGTATTCTGGTTAGCTGCTATTGAGGCTGAAAAGGCTGGTCGTGTAGACCCAACTTTAACAAGTGCTGCAGCGCAATCTGCAACAAGTTATAGAGCTAAAGCTCCTCAAAAATCTGAAATTTTTGATGCAGGAAATGCAGGTCAAAAAATCAATATTGGATGTTGGATTGGTGACAGTGTTACCGTACCAAGCTTATAATGATTAAAACCTTTTTAAATAAAAGTAATTACATAGTCACAGCTCTAGCTGTGACTATGTTTTTTTTATATGGTTCAAGCTTATTTTCATATTATGGTCATATATAAATCACTTATAAACTTTTTTATATGTGGTATAATTTTAATTATGCTCACTTCATGTAAGAACAACTTTGAGGAAGTTAAAAAGATTGGTGTTTCTGAAAACGAACCTATTGGTGTTGCTGAACATATTAATTTAATATATACCGATTCAGGTAGAGTAACGGCCAATTTAAAAAGCCCTAAAATGTTAGATTACTCTAACAGAGAATTTGTTTTTAACGAATTCCCGGAAGGCATTGACTTAGATTTGTTTGATGAGGAGAACAAGAAAAGTAATGTTATTTCAGATTACGCTATAGTTTACGATAAAACCGGAATTATAGACTTACAAGGGAATGTGGTTTTATCGTCTGCAAATAATGACACCTTGTTTGCAGAACAACTATATTACGATCAAAAAAGAGAATGGCTTTTTACAAATAAACCTGTTACTTTTAGAACGGGTCGAGACGTAATAAATGGTAAAGGTTTCGATTCTGACGTGAAATTTAATAAGGCCCAAGTGTTAGAAATTGATGGAATCATCACACTTGACGAATAAATCTGTATCTTTACTCACCAATTTTAACATACCAAAATGAAATTATTTAAGTTTTTTCAATACGCCTATTTAGTGTTTTCTATTGTTTTTTTCTACCAAGTGGTTTCAGTCTATATGAAGGAAGGTACTCTTGATATCGCTTCGTTATTGTTGGCTGCAGCCGCTCTTTTTATGTTCTTTTTTAGAAGGAAATTCAATAAAAAACTTGAAAATAAAGACGACAAGTAATCCATGGATTCAGACGTTATAATTATTATAGCATCCTTAATACTTTCAGCTTTTTTTTCCGGAATGGAAATTGCTTATGTGTCTTCTAATAAAATTCACATAGAAATAGAGAAAAAGCAACAAGGGCTTTTGGCTAAAGTACTAACAAAACTTACAGCAAAACCGTCTAAGTTTATTGCTACCATGCTAATTGGTAATAATATCGCCTTAGTTATTTACGGTTTTTTTATGGGGGAACTGCTTGTGGAGTGGTTTCAGACATTTTTACCATCCGATTCTAGTATGGTAAATTATTTGTTGGTAGACTTTAGTTTGTTAACCCAAACCATTATTTCAACCTTAGTCATCTTAATTACTGCTGAATTTTTACCCAAAGTATTTTTTCAAATTTATGCTAATTACTTGCTAAAGCTTTTAGCCGTTCCTGCCTATTTGTTTTATTTACTATTCAGTTTTTTATCAGATTTTGTTATTTGGATTTCAGACCTAGTATTAAAGAAGTTTTTTAAAACAGAAGGAGATCAGATACAGTTAGCTTTCTCGAAAGTTGAATTGGGTAATTATATAAGTGAGCAAATGGAATCGGTAGAAGAAAGTGACGATATAGATTCTGAAATACAAATTTTTCAGAATGCCTTGGAGTTTTCCGACGTAAAAGCGAGGGAAGTCATGATTCCTAGAACCGAAATTACCGCTGTAGACATTACAGAAAGTTCTAAAAACTTAAGTGCACTTTTCACCGAAACAGGTTTTTCAAAAATATTGGTTTATAAGGACACCATAGATGATATTCTAGGTTATGTACATTCCTTCGAGCTTTTTAAAAAGCCAAAAACATTGAAGTCTATTTTAGTTCCTGTAGAATTTGTTCCAGAAACCATGTTGATTAAAGATATACTCAGTATTCTCATTAAGAAAAGAAAAAGTATGGCAATAGTTTTAGATGAGTATGGTGGTACATCTGGAGTTTTAACAGTTGAGGATATTGTAGAGGAACTTTTTGGCGAGATTGAAGACGAACACGACACGATGATTCTTATAGAAGAAAGGTTGGACGATGATTTGTATAAACTTTCTGCCCGTTTAGAGGTCGATTATTTGAATGAACACTTTAAACTTAATTTACCTGAAAGCGAGAATTATGAAACTCTCGGAGGGTTAATTGTTGATTTTACAGAAGAAATTCCTCAACAAAACGAAATAGTTAAAATTGATAAATTTCAATTTAAAATTCTTGAAGTTTCCAATACAAAAATTGATTTGGTGGAACTTAAAATCCTTGAGGTCGATTAAATTCCTAATCTTAATATAATTAATGCGTAATTCTACTTTTATTATTAAATAGAAAATGGTATTTTCGCGCTCGATAATTTATAATCTATAGAAATAAAAATGGCAGTTTTAAATAAAATTAGACAACGTGGACTTTTCTTAATCATAGTGATTGCGTTAGCGTTATTCTCTTTTGTAATTGGTGATTTGTTTAGAAATACAGATGCACTATTAGGGAAATCTCAAAACATTGTTGCAACCATTAACGGAAAAGATATCTCGCGTGAAGACTTTATGCAAAAAGTGGAGGTTGTACAAAGACAACTAGGTCCTAACGGTACCAGCACTCAAGCCATGAATAGAGTTTGGGAACAAGAAGTAAGACAAGCTGTTTTAGAGTCGCAATTTGAAGTTTTAGGGCTTGATATTCAAAGAGATCAAATGAGAGATTTATTGAGAACCAATTTGTCTAACAGTCCAGAATTTCAAAATGAAGTTGGAGTTTTTGATGAGAACAAATTAAACGAATATATTGCCAATTTAAAAGAAACATCGGCTATTGCATACAAGCAATGGGTTGATTACGAAAATAGTATTGGAGTAAATGCGCTTCAAGAAAACTATTTTAATATGGTTAAAGCTGGAATGACAGGTACTTTAGCTGAAGGGAAGTTAGAACACATCCTACAAAGCGAAACAGTGGACATTAAATATGTTCAAATTCCTTATACATCTATTGCCGATAGTACTGTGTCTGTATCGAAGTCTGAAATTTCTTCATACATTAAAAAACATAAAAAGCAATATGAAGTTGAAGCGACTAGAGATATTCGTTATGTAGAATTTAGAGAGGTTGCTTCTGTAGAAGATGAAAATAATATTAAACAAGGTCTAACAGATTTATTAAAAGACCAAGTTGTTTATAATGAAATTACAAAAACGAACGATACTATAAAAGGATTTGCAAGAGTAACAAATAATAAGGCTTATGTAAATTCAAATTCAGATATTAAATTTGAAGATGGTTTTAAATTTAAATCAGAATTGCCAACAACGGTTGCAGATAGTATTTTTAATTTAAATGTAGGTCAAGTTTTTGGTCCGTATAAAGATGAAAACCATTTTAAATTAACTAAAGTAATTGAGGCTATTCAAATGCCAGATTCTGTTAAGGCAAGACATATTTTAATTCCTTTTGTTGGTGCAGCAAACAGCTTGCCAGAGGTTACTCAAACAGAAGCTGATGCTAAGAAAACAGCTGATAGCTTATTGACAGTTTTAAGAAAAGACAAATCTAAATTTGGAGAATTTGTAACAAACTTTTCTTCTGATCAAGGAAGTGTTGAAAATGGAGGTAGCTACGACTATTTTACTTACAACACGATGATTGAGCCTTTTAGAGATTTTGTTTTCGAAAACAATGTAGGCGATATGGATGTTGTACAAACTGTTTTTGGATTCCATATTATAGAAATTGAAGGTCAGAAAAACAAGCAACGTGCTATAAAAACAGCAACTCTAGCAAGAGTTATTGAGCCATCTGAAACAAGTGTTAACCAAGTTTTTAGAGATGCTTCTAATTTCGAGATTGCTATTGAAAAAGGTAATTTTGAGGCTGTAGCTCAAGAAAAAGATTTAAATGTACGTCCTGTAAATGGAATTAAAATTTTAGATGAAAATATCCCAGGCTTAGGAAACCAAAGGTCATTGGTGCGTTGGGCATTTGAAGATGGAACTAAAGTAGGTTCAGTTAAGCGTTTTAACTTAAACGGTGGATATGCAGTTGTTCAGATAACAGCGTCTAATGCTGAAGGATTAATGAATACAGAACAAGCTTCAGTTACTGCTTTACCTGCAATTAGAAAGGAAAAGAAAGCTAAATTAATTAAAGATAGAATTTCTGCTACAACTTTAGAAGCTGTTGCTGCTGCTGAAGGGAAAACCGTTCAAACTGCATTAGCTATCAATATGAAAAACCCAACTATTTCAGGTGCTGGAAAAGAAGGTGTTGTTGTTGGTACAGCTTTTGGATTAAAAGAAGGAGAAACATCGAAATTAATTGAAGGAGAAAGAGGTGTTTATATGATTCAGGTTACAAAAAGAACTCCAGTTGCAGAGTTAGATAACTACCAAGGGTTTGCAAACCAAGTTGGAACTGCCAAAGCGGGGAATGTAAATGCAAAACTTTACAATGCTTTAAAAGAAGCTTCAGAAATTGAAGATAACAGAGCAAACACTGTTCAATAAAAATTAATCTTATTATATACAATAAAAAAAGCTTCACAGATTTGTGAAGCTTTTTTTATGGATTAAGAATCGTTTATTTTATCATTTCAGAATAAGGAAGAATGGTGGTATATCCTTTTTGTTTGAAATACCTTTCAGGGTTATCTTCTGATGTAACAAGGATAAAATCGCCTCCCCAAGCTCCAAGACTTTTTACGGCGCCAATAAAATCAGGAAACAGTTTAACTTTAACTGGTATTTGTTGAATTATTTTAGAAACAAGTTGTTCATGGTTGTTTATAAGTTCTTGGAAGTCGCTTAAGTTAGTGCAAGATATTATTTCAGTAGTTATATTGCTAACCTCCTTAATTTCTTCTGTTTTATTTGTTTTATTTGCCTTGTAGTGAGCAATTCCTTCTCTGCTATTTTGTTTTTTGTTTAAGTGCACAAAATATAGGGCATCTTTAAACGAAGGGTTAAAATCAACTTCCTTAACCGTTCTTTTAATGTTGTTTCCTAATTGGTAAGTTATTGGTTTGTTGAATTGTGCACAAGCAATATCATAACCAGAGCCACCAAAAGTTAGTTCTAAAAGTTTATAAGGATCTACCTTTGCCCAATTGGCTATGTTGTTTATTAGGGTAGATGAAGAGCCTAATCCCCAATCTTGAGGGAATGTTAGTTTAGTTTCAACTAGGTGACCGGAATTTAAAATTTCAGGATTAAGTTGGTTTACTGCTTGTAGAATTTCAAATAACCGGAGTGTGTAACCATCCGTAAATTGGTTTAAACCTGAATGTAAATTCTTGATTTTGATTTCGGTTTTAAACCACAAATTATTTTTATAATCTAAGCTTCTCCAAATAACTTTAGGTTCATCTAGGGGTTTCACCTCCATGGATTGTCCGAATGAGGTTGGAACCGCTAAGGATAAAGCTCCATCAAGAACGACATATTCTCCGGTGAGCAATAATTTCCCGTTACTATAATGAGTTTTAGATGTCATATTTTAACTTGAAGTTTTTTGGAAAGAATTGATTTGGTATTAAGAAGTTATTTTAGCCTTAACTTGTTTAATTCCTCTACAACAGCGCTATGTGAGGCGGTATGTTTTTTAAAATGTTCAATTAGGATTGTTTTTTCCTCGTTTGTAGCTTCAAATTGATTTAAGATATTTAATAGATGCATTTTCATATGACCTTCCTGAATTCCTGTTGTTGTTAAGGATCGTAGGGCGCCAAAGTTTTGAGCCAAACCGGCTACGGCTACTATTTGCATAAGTTCTTTGGCGCTTGGTTTGTGTAAAAGCTCCAAGGCCAACTTAACTAAAGGATGTAAACTTGTTAAGCCTCCCACAGTTCCAAGTGCTAACGGAATTTCAATCCAAAATTTAAATATGCCATCTTCAATTTTTGCATGGGTGAGGCTGCTGTATTTACCGTTTCTTGATGCATAAGCATGGACACCTGCTTCCACGGCTCTAAAATCATTACCCGTAGCAAGAACAACGGCATCAATTCCGTTCATGATTCCTTTATTATGTGTAACTGCTCTAAAGGGTTCTACTTCTGCAATTCTAACCGCTTGTATAAATTTATTGGCAAACTCTTCAGGGTTAATGGAGGGGTTCTCAGTTAAGTCTTTTACTGGACAGCTTACTTCAGCTCGTACTAAACAGTCTGGAACATAATTGGAAAGTATGCTCATGATTACTTCAATATTCTTTTCTTCCTCAGAAAAACCCTCATATTTTAGTGCTTCTTCTCGGAAAGTTTTAGCAAACTGTTCCAAGCAGGAGTTAATAAAGTTAGCTCCCATGGCATCCAGAGTTTCAAAAGTAGCATGCAACTGAAAATAACCTTCAATGCTTTCGGTTTTATCTCGTAACTCAATATCTAAAATCCCTCCGCCACGCTTCTCCATGTTTTTAGTAATAGGTTTACTGGCTTCAAAAAGTTTTGGTTTAACGGTTTCAAAAAAGCTTTTTAACACTTCAAAGTCACCTTGAAACATAAAGTGTACCTGTCCGATTTTTGTAGTTGAAATTACTTCAGCCTTAAAACCTCCTCTATCCAACCAGAATTTGGCAGCTTTACTAGCAGCGGCAACTACCGAGCTTTCCTCAATAGCCATTGGAATGGTATGCATTTTACCATTAATTAAAAAATTTGGCGCCACTCCAAAAGGCAAATAATAATTGGTAATTGTGTTCTCTATAAACTCGTCGTGTAGCTGTTGTAGCTTGAGGTTCGAGTTCCAATATTGTTTGATAATATTTTTGGCCTCGTTGTTATTATTGAAATAGGTGGATACGATCCAATCGATTTTATGCGATTTAGAAAGTTTGGAAAAACCAGAAATAGATTTGTTCATGAAATTAGTATTGAAACACAAAGATACTGTTCTCGAAATTATTTTTGAAGGCAATGTATTTTAAAAGCTTATTTTACTGTTAATATTTGGGGTTTTTCGCGTAATTTTTAGTAAACTTGACAATATTTTTTTTCAAAAAACTATTTTAATGATATTTTCAAGACAACTACTCTTATTTTGCTTTTTAGCAACCCTTTTAACATCAGCGCAAAACAAAGAAATTACCTTAGAAGAAATTTGGAATGGTACCTTTAGAACCGAAGGTTTGGACGCTTTACATTCAATGAAAAACGGCCAACAATATTCGGTTCTTGATTTCGACAGAAGTTCGGGTGTAACCGCTATCGATGTTTATGATTATAAGACTTTAAAAAAAGTAAAAACTTTGGTTAGTTCCAGTGATTTGGATGCCATTGCTTATTTTAGTAATTACACTTTTAGCGAAGACGAAAGTCAAATCCTTTTGGCTACAGATGTCACTCCTATTTTTAGACGCTCTTCCTTAGGTAAATATTATGTTTTTGATATAAAAACTAAAAAACTGACTTTAGTAGCTGAAGAAAAAATCCAAGAACCAACCTTTTCTCCAGATGGAAATAAAATAGCATATGGTTATAATAACAATTTATTTGTAAAAGATTTACGTTCAGGAGAAACAACCCAAATTACTTTTGATGGTGAGAAAAATAAAATTATCAATGGTATTACTGATTGGGTTTATGAAGAAGAGTTTGGTTTTGTTAGAGCTTTTCAATGGAATTCAGCAAGTAATAAAATAGCTTTTATACGTTTTGACGAAACTTTGGTTCCGGAATTTTCTATGGATGTTTACGGGAGTGATTTATACCCAACACAAGACGTGTTTAAATACCCTAAAGCAGGAGAAGCCAATGCTTTGGTGTCCCTTCATTTATATAACGTGGATTCCGATTTGCTTTCAGAAGTGAAAGTCAATAAAGATTACCACGATTTTTATATTCCTAGAATAAAATGGACCAATAACTCAGATGTATTAAGTGCACATTTCTTAAATAGACATCAAAACCAATTAGATTTATGGTTTATAGATACTAATAACAACTCCGCAAAAATAGCTTTGGAAGAAAGAGATGAGGCGTATGTTGACGTTACAGACGATTTAACCTTTTTAAAAGACAATAGTTTTATTTGGACAAGTGAAAAAGATGGTTACAATCACATCTACCACTATTCTCAAGATGGAAAGTTATTAAACCAAGTAACTAAAGGAAATTGGGAAGTTACAAGTTACTATGGCTTTGATGAAAAACGCAATAAAATTTTCTATCAATCTACAGAAACTGGATCTATTAATAGAGCTGTTTATAGCATTAAACTTAATGGACGAGATAAAGAGCAGTTAACAAAAGTAGAAGGGACGAACAGAGCTTCTTTTAGTGCAGATTTCTCTTATTTTATTAATTCGTTTTCTAATAATTTAACTCCACCAACATTTACCTTAAACGATGCCAAATCTGGTAAAATTATTAAGAGTATAAAGGATAATGAAAAGCTATTACAAAAGTTAGCGGCTTATAAAATGTCTAAAAAGGAGTATAGTACCATTAATATTAATGGGAACGACTTAAATATGTGGATGATTAAGCCAGCTGATTTTGATGAAACGAAGGAGTATCCATTGTTTATGTATCAATACTCTGGTCCTGGTTCACAACAAGTTGCAAATAGTTGGGGAGGTACAAATGACTATTGGTATCAAATGTTAGCGCAAAATGGCTATATTGTGGCCTGTGTGGATGGAAGAGGTACAGGTTTTAAAGGAGCTGATTTTAAGAAAGTAACACAAAAAGAACTAGGGAAATACGAAGTAGAAGATCAAATTGATGCTGCTAAATATTTAGGTGAATTACCATATATAGATGCATCTAGAATTGGAATTTGGGGATGGAGTTACGGCGGATTTATGAGTAGTAATGCGCTTTTCAAAGGTAACGATGTTTTTAAAATGGCTATTGCTGTTGCTCCTGTAACTAGCTGGCGTTTTTACGATACCGTTTATACAGAGCGTTACATGACAACACCTCAAGAAAATCCTAGTGGTTACGACGATAATTCACCAATAAACCATGTGGACAAATTAAAAGGAAACTTTTTGTTAATCCATGGTTCATCAGATGATAATGTACATGTTCAAAATACAATGCTTATGGTGGAAGCTTTAGTGCAAGCAAATAAGCAGTTTGAGTGGATGGTTTATCCAGATAAAAATCATGGTATTTATGGTGGGAATACCAGATTACATTTATACACCAAAATGACTAACTATATTAAAGAAAATCTATAAAAACAGAACTTATGAGTCAGGAACAAGATCCAGCGTTAATTGCGCATCTCGCGAAAAGAGGTATAGACGATAAAATGGTAATGGGACATCCAGCAGGATTGTTCATATTGTTTTTTACAGAAATGTGGGAACGATTTAGTTATTACGGAATGCGTGCGTTATTAACGGTATTCTTAATTACAGAAATAGCTAATAATGGATGGGGTTGGACTAATGCTGATGCTATGCAACTATATGCTTGGTATACAGGTTTAGTATACTTAACGCCACTATTAGGAGGTATTATTGCAGATAAATTTACAGGGTTTAGAAAAGCTATTTTATTAGGTGCACTTATTATGACTTTAGGGCATTTATCAATGGCTTTTGAAGGTATAAACCCTAACTTTTTCTATGCAGGATTAGTGCTAATGATTTTTGGTAATGGTTTGTTTAAACCGAATATTTCTTCAATGGTAGGAAATCTTTACCCAGATTCAAGTTCTAAAAAAGATGCAGGTTATACTATTTTCTATATGGGTATTAATGCAGGAGCGTTTTTAGGAATGCTACTTTGTGGTTATATAGGTGAAAAAGTAGGATGGCACTATGGTTTCGGATTAGCGGGAGTTTTCATGCTATTCGGAATGTTACAATTTTACTTTGGAGCTAAAATCTTTGGTGATATAGGTGCACAACCTGAGAAACACACTAAGGAAGAATTACAAAAAATTGCTGAAGAATCGGATGAAGAGGTATTAGCTCCTAATGTTGTTAGAGATCGATTAGTAGTAGTAGGCGTACTAATGGTAGCAAGTATATTTTTCTTCTTTGCATTTGAACAAGCAGGAGGGTCTATGACTGTTTTTGCTAAGGATTATACTCAAAGAGTTTTAGAAGGTAGTACAGGTACTATTTTTAAATGGGTGGATGCTATTTTAACCATCTTCCCTATTCTTATTGTTTCGTGGGTACTTTACGGTTTGGGAAAGAAAATTTTTAAAGCGTATCCGTTAACAATCATCTTTACTGCAATCTCATTTATTATCATTTGGATTTTAGGAGTATGGAAAGTATACAGAGAATTTAGTTTAGAACATACAGAAGTAACTGTTTCTTGGTTTCAGATTTTGAACTCGTTCTTCATTATTACTTTAGCTTCGTCATTTAGTAAGATTTGGGAGAAAGTATGGAATCCATCGGGTCCTGTAAAGTTTGCTATGGGCTTAACTTTAGTAGGCGTTGGGTTTATTGTATTGTCATTTGGAGCCAATAGTATTCCACAAGGAGCAACTTCGGCATCTGTAAGTATGATTTGGTTGATATTAGCTTATTTCTTCCATACAACAGGAGAACTTTGTTTGTCGCCAGTAGGACTCTCTTATGTTTCTAAATTATCTCCTAAACGTTTGGCAGGATTGTTATTTGGGTTGTGGTTTACAGCTTCTGCGATAGCTAACTTTATTGCTGGACAAACGGGATCATATATTGATAAAATATCAGAAACCTATTCTATGTCTACATTCTTCTTAATTATTGCTTCCATACCAATGGCGGCAGCGGTAATCTTATTGATATTGAACCCGAAATTAAAGAAAATGATGCACGGTATTAACTAACCCCAAAAGGTAACTAACTAAAAAAACTTATTGAAATGAATACTGATATTGAAAATCTTTTTAAAGACACTGTTCTTGGGCATCCAGTAGGACTATTTATCTTGTTTTTTACAGAAATGTGGGAGCGTTTCTCCTTCTACGGAATGCGTATCCTTCTTATATTGTTTTTAACAGCGCCAATGATGAGCGATAACCCGGGGTGGGATTGGCCTCGTGAACATGCACTTTCATTAATTGGTACGTATGCATCCCTTTTATACTTAACACCAATTATTGGTGGGTGGATTGCAGATAAATGGACTGGTTACCGTATTGCTGTAGTTATTGGATGTATTATAATGACACTTGGTCATTTAGCTATGGCTTTTGAAACAACAGCTTCATTTTACTTAGGTTTAGCTTTATTAGTGATTGGTACTGGTTTCTTTAAGCCAAATATTACCTCGATCATTTCGGAGATGTACCAAACAAGAGAGTCTAAAAAAGACGGTGCTTACACTATTTTTTATATGGGTGTAAATGCAGGAGCCTTTTTTGGTATGATGCTTTGTGGATATTTAGCTGAAAATTACGGATGGGCCTACGGATTTGGTCTTGCAGGAATTTTTATGTTATTAGGAATGCTTCAATTTTTATTAGCTCATAAAATATTCGGTAAAGTAGGTGCGCCCCCTTCAAAGAAAGGTAGAGATGTTTTAGAGAACCAAGCTGAAAAGACAGAAATAGAACTTGCTAAAGAAGAAGCTGAGGCTGCTTCAAAATTGAACCCATTTACTACTCTTGATAAAGTACTTATAGCCTTATCATCCATTGGTGGTTTGTTATACTTATTTAATGACCCATTAGAGAAAATTGGTGGAACTTCTATGTTGCCTTTTGAGTTTATGGGAATGAGTGGTTCTAATGTTGTAGTTCTAGCTGCTTTAGTCCTCTTTTTAATAGTATTGATTGCACGTATTTCACGTTATATTCCAATAGTTAGAGATCGTTTAGTTGCAGTTTCTATTTTCGCTCTGTTTACCGTATTCTTTTTTGCGTTTTTTGAGCAGTCTTTAGGATCTATGACTTTATTTGCTAGTGATTATACTAATAGGGATTTAGTAGGTAATGCGGCTACGGTGTTTTCTGTTATTGATGCTCTATTAACTACGATTCCATTAATAATTATTACGTATGTAATCTTTTTGATTTTCAAAAAGACTTTTACGAAAATAGGACCATCCAATATCATGTTAGCAATAGCGTTTCTTTTGGTTTGGGCTTTGGTGATTTATCGTATTTATGACAAATCAACAGCTGAAGTATTAAAAGTTGATGCTACCTGGTTTGGTATTTTAAACTCTTTCTTTATTATTACACTTGCACCAATATTTTCAAAGTGGTGGGAAAGTAAATACAATCCAAGCGCAGCAATGAAATATGCTATAGGGTTAATATTATTAGGTGTTGGGTTTGGAGTTTTAGCTTATGGAGCTTCTGATATCCCTTCAGGTGCTCAAACTGCATCTGTAAGCATGATATTCTTAATATTAGCATACTTATTCCATACCATGGGTGAACTTTGTTTATCGCCTCTAGGATTGTCTTATTTAAGTAAGTTGGTACCTGCACGTATGATTGGTTTTATGTTTGGTGTTTGGTATTTAGCTATTGCAGTTGGGCAAAAAGGAGCAAATACAATGGGAGGAATGATTGATCATATCTCAGAGAAATACTCTATGGGGACTTTCTTTTTAATTTTTGCAATAGTTCCAATTATTGTTGGATTTGTTTCTATGGTGCTAAACCCATTACTTAAAAAACTAATGCACGGTGTGCGCTAATTGCATAAAGCATTAAAATTTATATATAAAAACACTTCAATTTTGGAGTGTTTTTTATATTTTGGGAACAATTTTTGACAAGAATAACCAAAAAATCAATATGTTTGAAATTGATTTAAAAATTGATTACTTCTTAAAATTAATATCAATTAATTAGAAAGGAATTTAGGAAGTGTCGACTAAGTTGAATGTATTGTTTGAGAAGAATGCATGGATTTCTTCACTAAAAAACTCATTAAAATAAGTTACAAATGAAAAAGTTACTATTCCTAATTGCCATTACGTTAGCTACTGTTAACTTATCTGCTCAAGAAATTAATTGGGTTACATTAGAACAAGCTGTGGAGCTTCAAAAGAAAAACCCCAAAAAAATCATGATAGATGCTTATACCAATTGGTGTGGCCCATGTAAAATGCTGGATAAAAACACCTTTCAAAATAAAGATGTGGCAGACTACGTGAACAAGCATTATTATGCTGTGAAATTTAATGCAGAAGGAAACGAAACTATTAAGTTTAAAGGAAACACTTTTAAAAACCCTGGCTATAATCCGGCTAATGCAAACCGACGCAATTCTCAACATCAACTGTCGGCCTATTTTAGTGTGAGGTCATACCCAACCATATTGTTTTTAGATGAGAAGGCCGAGTTTTTAACCCCAGTGATTGGTTATAAAACACCTCAACAATTAGAGTTGTATTTGAAATTGTTTAAAGCTAATAAGCATGTTGATATAAAGACTCAAGATGATTTTTCTGCATATTACAGTGCTTTTAAACCAGAGTTTTCCAATTAATCATTCGTTAACGGAATTACAAAAGCTCCTTTTTTATTGGTTTGATGAAAAAGGAGCTTTTGCTTTTCACAAGTGGCTGCCCAACGGCCCATATAAGATTTGTAATTACTGCCATCTGCTATAATTGCTTCTGGCCTCAAGGAGTCGATAAGTCTGTTTAAATTTATTCTTGGCGAGTTTTTAAGTAATACAAAATCTGGTTTTAATGACTTTAGATTATAGACACCTATGCTATCTACAACCAACAGCCATTTATTATTTACTCTGTATACAGGATGTACACTGTCTTGCCGGATTTCTGAGATATAATTACTAGTGGTGTAACTCGTAATCAAGGTGCTTTTTTCATTTTTACTATCAGAGAGAGGTTGATGTAGCTCTAATATATTTCCTTTATGAATTCCTATTAATGTAGAAGCTCCTTTATGGAATACTAAAAATTGCTGGTTAGTTTCTGTGTTATGTTTGGTGTAAATAAGGACGCACTGTCCAATTAGAATAGCTGTAAGAAGGTATAATAGTTGCTTTGTGCTTTTCTTGGTATAAAGATGATAGGCACTTATAATTACTATGTAACTAGCAATGGTTTGAAGCATATTAAATGGGATGTTTTGAATTAAGAAAGCTTCTTGTTGAGCAACCCATTTAAAGAAACCATTCATGTTGTTGATTATTGCTCCGTAGCTTGTAGCATAGAATTCTGGAAGAATATTTATTAGTGAAAGCAGTATGGCCCCTATTCCAAAACCTAAAATATACCCCAAAAAAGGTATGGCTATAATGTTGGATAGAAAGAATAACCCAGGAATCTGATGAAAATAGTATAAGCTTATGGGTAAGACGCCAAATTGAGCAGCAATTGAAACAATAAATGCTTGCCAAAATTTATCCACAAGCCAATATTTTGGATGCCAAAAGCTATAAAGCAACGGATGGATAGTTACTATTGAAATTACAGCAAAGTAGCTCAGTTGGAAGCCTACATCAAAAAGAAGGTTAGGGTTAAATAGCAGTAAAACAAAGGCAGAACTAGCTAGTATATTTAATATATTTATTGGTCGGCTGGCGTTTATTGCTATAGCTACAAAACTAAACATAAGTGCTGCACGTAGCACCGATGCAGATAAGCCAGTAATGACAGCAAAGCTCCATAAGCAGATTAGTATTAGAATGATTTTATATAACCACCCGTATTTTATATATTCTATGGGCTTAAATAGTAGGTTTAAGAATATAAGGATAATTCCAACATGCAAGCCGGAAACCGCTAAAATGTGTATGGATCCTGCATTTTTGTAATCGTTGTATATTTCTTCACTAATATCATTCCTTTGTCCTAAAAGCAATGCGTTTATAATGGCTAGTTCATCAGGTTTAAATTTTTGTTCTTGCAGCTTATTGATAATATGTTTTCTAACAGCGTCTGCATAACCATAAAGTGTGGTTTTCTTTGTGCTTGCTAGATATACTTCTTCGTAATTAGAATACAGCTGTGAATAAATATATTTGTTCTCTAAAAAAAATTTGTAATTGAATTGATTTGGGTTTAATGGTGCCTTGATTGATTGGATTTTAGTTTTTAATATAAGGATATCATCTACATCAAATAGTGAATTTAAGCTGTCTCTTTTTATGTTAAGTAGCGATAGACCTTCAATAGGACTCTGATTTATTTTTAATAATTTCACTACATACCTATGGTTAAATTTATTAGGCTTTAATATGTTCGAAATTTTTAGAGTCACTGTTAATGTACTGTCCGTTATAAAAGCAGGGCTATTGGTATAATGATTTAAATGATTTTTTGGGTTGTGTATATTCACAATGAGAATTCCCAAAGCAACCGTGGTTACATACGCAGTTAATCCAAACCAAATGGTTTTATTTAATTTGGGTTTCGAATGGAAGTAAACAACACTTAAAATAATAAGAAGTATCCCTGTAATTTTTACAGAAGCGCTTAAGGAGATTGGGAAAAAATGGGGCAATAGGATGCCTGTAACCAACAAGATGGTTAGCTTAATTAACGTAAAATCAAGTAGTTTCACATAATAAAGATAATAAATATCTTATAATACGCGACGTGCCTGAACAAAGGCAAAATACCAGTATTTTTCAGAAAGTTTAGAGGTAATAACACCTCTACTTGTTGTAGAATGGATAAACTCAACTAGGCCAGGTCTAGCCTCCGTTACCAAACCAACATGGTTTATGTCTCGGCTGTTTTTGCTAGTTGCAAAAAATAATAAATCTCCTTTTTGAACTTCTTTAACATCTATCCAATTTCCACTTGTAGCCAAGCTACTAGTAGTTCGTGGTAGAGAAATATTTTCACTATTAAAAGCTGTGGTAATTAAACCAGAACAATCCATGCCTTTTTTTGTGTTACCACCATACTTATAGCGAACACCATTATATTTTTCAGCAGTTTGAATGATGTTATTAATAACTGACATGTTGGCTACAGGTCTGTTTTCTGAAGAAGCTTTAACTGTCTTTGTGGTTCTTGAGCTTTTCTTACTAGTGGTGCTAGCTGTTTTTGTAGATTTACACGCTGTAATAGAAATAAAGATTATTAATATGTAGATAATTTTTCTCATCCTATGTTTTTATTGTTAAGGGCCTTGTAAATTAATGTCGCAGTTTTTAAACTTGCTCCTTTTCCGCCTAGTTTTTTTTCAAGTTCGTAATAATTTAGAAATAATTTATCCCTTTCCTCAGGATCTAAAATAATATCAAGTTCACGTTTAAGTGTGGTTTTATTGAACTCTGATTGAATAAGTTCTGTAACTACTTTTCTATCCATAATTAAATTAACCAAAGAAATATACTCTAAGTTAATTACTCGTTTTCCAATTTCATAGGAAATCCAGTTTCCCTTGTAGCAAACTACTTGAGGTACTTTAAACAAGGCTGTTTCTAAAGTGGCAGTTCCAGAGGTTACTAAAGCAGCTGTAGATACCGATAAAAGATCGTAAGTTTTATTAGAAATGAATTTAACGTTAGAGCTTTTTATAAACTGTTGGTAAAAACTAAAATCCTGACTAGGAGCTCCAGCAATTACAAATTGATATTTAGGATAATCTTTTACCACAGAAAGCATAACAGATAACATTTTTTTTATTTCTTGTTTTCGGCTGCCAGGTAAAATAGCTATTATAGGTTTTTCGTTAAGTTCGTGTTCAACTCTAAAAGCATATTCATCCACTTGTTTTCTATTGGCAATAGCATCAATGGTTGGGTGCCCAACAAAATGTACTGGATAATTATGTTTTTTTTCGTAGAAATCCTTTTCAAATGGAAGAATGACATACATTTCATCTACATCTCGTTTAATGGACTTGATTCGGTTTTCCTTCCATGCCCAGATTTGTGGAGAAATATAATAATGGGTTCTATATCCTTTTTCTTTTGCCCATTTCGCAATTCGTAAATTGAATCCTGGATAATCGATAAAGATAATAACGTCTGGTTGATAGGCTTCAATATCTTTTTTGCAAAAGCTTAGGTTCCTGGTAATGGTTCTTAAATTCATTAGAACTTCTGCAAAACCCATAAAAGCCAAATCTCTGTAATGTTTTACTAAAGTATCGCTAGTAGCACTCATTAAGTCTCCACCCCAAAATCTAAACGATGCATGTACGTCTTGTTTCAGCAAGGCCTTCATTAGGTTTGATCCGTGAAGATCTCCCGAGGCTTCTCCAGCAATAATATAGTATTTCATATGGTTTATATTATTTGATTTCTAAAGTACTTTATACATCATCCTTTTAATCGGTTTCTTTGTTGACGGATTTTCGGATATATGATGGCTTATATTAGTTTAACAACAAAGGTTCCAATGGCTATAATTATGGTTGTAAGTAAAACACCTCTAGCACGATAATCTTGTTTCTTTTTTATAAAAACAAAAAAAGCTAAAAGGTTTAATATGGCACCAAGGCTTATAAGTTTTCCCAAAATTCCCTCTGCCGATGCCGAGCGAATTATACTATAAAAATCGTTGCCATTTCCAAAAAATAAGGCAGCGAAAAAGAGTCCAACCGTATTTGCTATAAGTCCAACAGCAATACCTATCAACAATTCTTTTTTCATTTGTGTTATTGTTTATCCGTCCCGTTAAAATTCCAAGTATTCAGGTCGTTTATGGCGTGGTGCGCTGTTAAATCGAACTGTACAGGAACCACTGATACGTAACCGTTTTCAAGAGCCCATTCATCCGTATCGTCCCCAGAGTCTAAATTTACAAATTTTCCTGTAAGCCAGTAATAGTCCTTTCCTTGAGGCGATTTTCTCTTGTCAAATTCTTCTTCCCAATTGGCACGTGCTTGTCGGCATACTTTTATTCCCTTAATATCTTTTTCTTCTAAATTAGGAATGTTAACATTTAAAACTACTTGGTCAGGAATCCCTTTCTCTAAGGCGTTTTTGGTTATGGTGCGCACATATTTTTTTGCTGTTTCAAAATTGGCATTGTAGTTATAGTCTAATAACGAAAAACCAATTGCAGGAATTCCTTCGATTCCAGCTTCTAGGGCAGCGCTCATAGTTCCGGAATAAATTACGTTTATAGAAGAGTTGGAGCCATGGTTGATTCCAGAAACACATAAATCTGGTCTTCTATTTAATATTTGTTTAGTTGCTAATTTTACACAATCGGCAGGAGTTCCAGAACAACTGTATTCTATTTGCTCTCCATTATCGACGTATACGCGTTCAATATGTAACATCGAATTTATCGTAATGGCGTGACCCATACCACTTTGTGGGCTATCTGGGGCAACAACTACTACATCACCCAATTCTTTCATTACTTCAATTAAAGCTCTAATACCTGGAGCTGTAATTCCATCGTCGTTTGTTACTAAAATAAGCGGTCTTTCTGTCATTTGTTCTTTAAATTAACAGCGCTAAAATACATAAAATCCTACGGAAGGCATTAATTTTTCGTGTTTAACAAAAAATTAATGCCAATTGTGTTTCTTGGCATACTTTTTTCTTTAAATTAGTAAAATAAATAGATACTTTAAGAATTTTAAATGCGTTTATAGTGAGTTATTGTAATAGTAAGAAATTCGAAAAAGGTTATGTGCTTAATATGATAAGATTTATGAAAAGGAACTATAAAATATTGGTGCTAGTGCTACTATTAGCATTTGCATCTTGCAGCTTTACAACAAAAACATTTGATGATCCAGATAAAGATAAACTGCTCATACAAGTTATTACTTATGTACTCCAACGAGGACATTTTGATCCGAAGGAGATAAACGACGATTTCTCTGCGGAAGTATTTGATGCGTATTTGAATCAATTAGATCCATTGAAAAGATACTTTTATAAATCGGATATAGATGAATTCGAAAAGTATAAGTTAGAACTAGATGATCAAATTAAGGCATACGATATTGGGTTTTTTAATTTAACCTACGACAGACTTATTCAAAGAATTGATGAATCCAAGGTGATTTATAAGGAAGTGCTAGCTACACCTTTTGATTATTCTTTAGATGAGGAATTTAACTCAGACTATGAGAATATTGGTTATGTGAAGAATAAAAAGCAGATGAAAGATCGTTGGAGACAGCAATTAAAGTTTTCGAACTTGGTTAATTACGACGACTTAATGACTACCCAAGAAAAAGCTAGAGAAAATAATACTTTAGTGGAACCAGGTGAGCTTAAAGATTCTGATAAAACTGATGCTGTAGATGTAGATAAAGCGAAACAAGCTAAGGTTGAAAGAAAAACCATAGCTCAAATAGAAAAAGAGGCTAGGGAAGAGACTTTGAAATCCATAGATCTATACTATTCAGATTATATAGATGATTTTCAAAGGAAAGATTGGTTTGGGATGTATATCAATGCTATCGTTGAACAATTCGATCCACACACTAATTATTTTGCACCAGAAGATAAAGCAAATTTTAATCAGCAAATGTCTGGTAAGCTTGAAGGAATTGGGGCTCGACTGCAAAAAAGAATGGATTACACCAAAATTATGGAGCTGATCTCTGGTGGTCCAGCTTGGCGTGGTAACGAATTGGAAGTTGGAGATGTAATTCTAAAAGTCCGTCAGGAAAAAGAACTGGAAGCTGTTAATATTGTTGGAATGCGTCTAGAAGATGCTATAAAACTTATAAAAGGACCAAAAGGAACAACGGTGGTTTTAACCGTTAAAAAAGTAGATGGAACTATTAAGGATATTAGCATTACTAGAGATGTGGTTGAAATTGAAGAAACCTATGCAAAATCTTCTATAGTTAACAAGAATGATTTAAAGTATGGGATTATCAACTTGCCTAAATTTTATGTAGATTTTGAAGATTATAAAAGTAGAAATGCTGCTTCCGATATTAAAAAGGAAATAGAAAGGTTAAAGGCAGAGGGCATGCAAGGTCTTGTTATAGATTTAAGGAATAACGGAGGAGGATCGCTTCCAGTAGTTGTTGAGATTGCCGGAATGTTTATTAAAGAAGGTCCAATAGTGCAAGTTAGAGCAACTGGAGAGCCTAAAGAAGTTTTAAAAGACAAAGATAAATCTATCGCTTGGGATGGTCCGTTAGTAATTATGGTAAACGAACTGTCGGCTTCTGCTTCAGAAATTTTAGCTGCGGCAATGCAAGATTACAAACGAGGAATTATTATAGGAAGTAAGCAAACCTACGGAAAAGGAACTGTGCAAAATTTCTTGGATTTGAATAACATGGTTAGAAATAATAAAAATGGAGATTTAGGTGCCTTGAAATTAACCACACAGAAATTCTATAGAATAAACGGTGGTTCTACACAGCTTGAAGGAGTGAAGAGTGATGTGGTTGTTGTAGATAGGTTTAGTTTTATCGATATAGGTGAAAAAGATCAAAAAAATCCATTGCCTTGGGATAAAATTGACTCTGTAGACTATAATATTTGGGAAGGTTATTTCGATTATTCCGAAACCATTAAAAAGAGTAGTCAACGAATGGGCAATAACGAACAGTTAAAGCTAATCGGAGAAAATGCGAAATGGATAAAAACCAGAATGGATGAAAATATTCATTCATTAAATTACAATAAATACAAAGCTCAATTAAAATTGAACGAAGAAGAGTCTAAGCGTTTTGATAAAATCTCGGAGTATCAAACAAACTTAAGCTTCAAGTCTTTACCTTACGAACAAGAGCTGTTTAAAACAGATACTATCTTAAAGGAAAAAAGAGAACGTTGGCATAAAAGCTTGAGTCAAGATGTTTATGTGGAAGAAGCTATACATGTTTTGGAAGATTTAAAAATGTCCTATGCTATTAAAAAATTAGCATCTACGGTTAAAGAATAATAATAAATGAGTGAAGATACAGGCTCGTTAAGTCAATTAGCGCTCCAAAAATTTAAACAAAATTTTTGGGGCGTTTTTAGCTTTTGGTTTATTGTATTTGTGGGTGTAATTTCTGTGTTTGCTTATGCATTCGCGCCAGATAATTCACAACATGCTAATCAGATGCATTTGTCTATTCATTCCAAAAGACCAGGGTTTCAGGTGCAAATGTTAACCTTGCCGTCGGCTGTTGGCAACAAACAGTCTTACATAGATAAGTTGTTTTTTGGCAAAATAACTACTGAAACAGAAATCCCAATCTCCAGTTATTATATCGAGAATAACAAATTGTTTTATACAGAATATGCTTCGGATGGTTTGGAAGGGGCTGAAAAAACTTTTGATTTAAATTCAGTTTTATTCGAAAAGAGGGAGACTCTTGTGAAAAATCAAACTTTCTTATTTGGGACAGATAAATACGGACGTGATTTGTTAAGTAGAATTCTTGTGGGAGCTAGAATTTCCTTTTTTATAGGGTTTGTTGCCGTTTTTATTTCACTTGTTATAGGTGTTTTTATGGGAAGTGTAGCAGGATATTTTGGTGGAAGAGTTGACGCTTTCATCATGTGGATTATAAATGTAACCTGGTCTATTCCTACTTTGCTGTTAGTTATTGCTATTACATTAGCCTTAGGAAAGGGATTTTGGCAAGTATTTATTGCTGTTGGTTTAACTATGTGGGTAGAAGTGGCAAGAGTCGTTCGGGGACAAATAATAAGCATTAAGGAAATGCAATATGTTACTGCGGCAAGAGCTTTAGGTTTCAACGATTTCAGAATTATTACCAAGCATATTTTACCAAATATTATGGCTCCGGTAATCGTAATTTCGGCTGCTAATTTTGCAGCTGCTATTCTCATTGAAAGTGGTTTAAGCTTTTTAGGGATTGGGGCACAGCCTCCAATGGCCAGTTGGGGCGCAATGATAAAAGATCATTATAATTATATTATTTTAGGAAAACCCTATTTAGCATTAATTCCTGGCTTTTGCATTATGAGCTTGGTCATGGCTTTTATGCTTATCGGAAATGCTTTAAGAGATGCCTTGGATGTTAAAAGCTCCTAAAGTATAAAGCTAAAAGTATCTTTGGTAGTGGGAATAAAGAATTGTTGAAGTTAACCGGGGGTAGTTAGTTTAGCTTCATGTTACTATTTAGTGTATCAATATATTTTAGAATGTCTTCTTTCCCAATTTCTTTAGAAGAGGAAGTAATAAAGTAATTTGGCATTTCTTCCCATGTTTCTAGCATCACCTTTTTATAGTCTTCCACATGGTTGTCTATGGCTTTTGGTTTAAGCTTGTCAGCTTTAGTAAATACTATAGAAAAGGGGATGGCATGTTCACCTAACCATTCCATAAACTCTAAATCTATGGGTTGAGGTTTGTGACGGATATCTACTAAAACAAAAGCAGAGACCAACTGCTCACGCAGGCTAAAATATTGTGTGATAAATTTTTGGAATGTTTTTTTTGCACTCTTTGAAACTCTCGCATAACCGTAGCCAGGTAAATCTACTAAATACCAATTTTTATTAATTAGAAAATGATTAATAAGTTGTGTTTTTCCTGGTCTTCCAGAGGTTTTAGCCAAACTTTTTCTATTGGTAAGCATGTTGATCAGAGATGATTTTCCAACATTACTTCTACCAATAAAAGCATATTCAGGTATTAAATTTTTTGGACATTTTTCAACATCCGAATTACTCATTACAAATTCTGCTGTTTTTATTTCCATACTTTTTTCCTACACTTGTGGGAATTTTATTTTTAGAATTAAGAGGTTAAAAACCTCTTTTAGTTAACCATTCGTTTAGGATTTTGTTGAACTTGTCAGGGTGTTCCATCATAGCGGCATGCCCACATTTGTCAATCCAAAACAATTCAGAATCTGGTAAAAGTTTATCAAACTCTTCTGCTACATCAGGTGGGGTTACCGTATCATTTTTACCCCAAATTATGCAGGTAGGCGTTTTCATTTTAGGTAAATCTTTCGCCATATTGTGTCTAATTGCACTTTTTGCTATAGCTAGTGTTTTAATAAGTTTGTTTCTGTCGTTTACTGTTTCATAAACCTCGTCCACTATTTCTTTTGTAGCAACCTCAGGGTTGTAAAACACGTCTTGAGCTTTCTTTTTAATCACTTCATAGTCACTTCGTTTGGTGTAACCTCCACCCATCGCACTTTCATATAAACCGGAACTTCCAGTAATTATTAAGGCTTTTACTTTTTGGGGATATAGTTTTGTGTGATATAAACCAATATGACCACCAAGGGAATTTCCCAATAAAATCACTTCTTTAAATCCTTTAAATTCAATAAAATCGTGAAGATATTTGGCAAAACTTTTCACATTCGTTTTTAATAAAGACATGGTATAAATAGGTAATTCAGGGATAACAACCTTGTATCCAGTCTCGCTAAAGTGTTTGGTTACAGCTTCAAAATTGCTTAGACCACCCATTAATCCATGAAGCACGATAATTGGTGTTCCTTCCCCAACTTCAATGTATCTGTACTCTTTTTCCTTTTTTAGTCGATGTACCATCAATTTATTCGTCTTTTCGTTGAAAACAAATATAGTTAAATCATTGATATTATTTCCATAATTATTGCATCGCATTGCTCTAGATTTTCAAAGAGATATCAACAAATAACTCATTGTAAATGTGTTGCTGTATAAATGTCTGAAAGTGAGTATTTAATAGGATTGACCCAAAATGAACGTCGGGAAAATATAACAGTTAATAGAAAATTTATTAACAAAGTGGTAAAATGTGGTAAAAAGTGGTATATTTTTCGATATCTTTGAAACTTAAAGACAAAATTAAAAACAAACTCCTTTGAACTCATTAATAGGGACATACGAATGTAAAGTAGATACAAAAGGAAGGCTTATGCTTCCTGCTGCGCTTAAAAAGCAGTTGTCTCCTGTTTTGCAAAATGGGTTTGTGGTAAAGCGTGCCGTATTTCAGTCTTGTTTGGAACTCTATCCAATGTCTGAATGGGAGGCTTTGATGCAGCGGCTTAACAAATTAAATCGCTTTAAGAAAAAGAACAACGATTTTATCAGAAGATTTACTGCAGGAGTAAAGGTGGTGGAAATTGATGCTACTGGTAGATTGTTGATTCCTAAAGATCTCGTGGTTTTTGCAGATATTTCAAAAGAAATTGTATTGTCGGCTGCAGTGAATATTGTTGAGATTTGGGATAAAGATAAGTATGAACAAGTAATTGATGATGCTACTGTAGATTTTGCAGATTTAGCAGAAGAAGTAATGGGACAAGATGATGACGCATTCGAAATATCATAATCCAGTTTTATTAAAAGAAACTGTAGACGGCTTAAATATCAAGGAAGATGGTGTTTATGTGGATGTTACTTTTGGTGGCGGTGGTCATAGTAAAGAAATTTTAAGACGACTGGGGCCAAAAGGGAAGTTGTTTGCTTTTGATCAGGATGCTGATGCACTTAAAAATAAAATCGATGATGAGCGTTTTACTTTAATTCATGAAAATTTTAGACATATAAAACGGTTTTTAAGGTTTTATGGAGCCAAAGAAGTTGATGGGATTTTAGCGGATTTCGGTGTTTCCTCGCATCAATTTGATGTTGCTGAACGTGGGTTTTCTACTCGTTTTGAGGCTGAATTAGATATGCGAATGAATCAAGAAAGTGAGCTTTCAGCATATCACGTAATTAATGAATATACGGAAGAGCAAATTAAACAAGTGCTTTTTCAATATGGAGAATTGCGTGCAGCTCCAGCTATGGCTAAGCTAATCGTAGAAAGTAGGTCTGTTGAGCCTATTTTAACCAGCGAGCAATTGAAAAAAGTTTTAAATAAGTTTTTGCCGCCAAAATACGAGAATAAAGTTTTGGCACAAATATATCAAGCAGTAAGGATTGAGGTGAATCAAGAAATTGAAGCATTAAAAGAATTATTGCAACAAACTCCAGATTTATTAAAAAAAGATGGAAGGTTAAGTGTTATATCATATCACTCCTTAGAAGATAGATTGGTGAAACGTTTTATTAGAAATGGATTGTTTGAAGGAGAGCCTGAGCGAGATTTGTATGGAAATTTTGAAGTGCCTTTAAAAAAGGTTGGACAAATGATAGTTCCTTCTAATGAAGAAATTAAAATTAATAATCGTGCACGAAGTGCTAAATTAAGGATAGCGAAAAAGTTGTAATGAGAAAAAAGTTAAAAAATATATTAAAAGGAACTTTCTTAGTTAACGATGATGCATCGAAATACTGGGGAGTGATTCTTTTTTTGTCTTTTTTGGCTTTTGTTATGATAGCGAGTTCGCACAGTGCAGATAATAAAGTGCATAAAATAGCCAGATTAAATAATGAAGCAAAGGAATTGCGTTCGGCATTTGTAGATGGTAGGAAGAAACTCATGGAGCTCAAGAAAGAGTCGGTTGTAGAGATGAAAATGAAAGAAAAGGGATTGGCTATTTCAGAGATTCCACCAACAAAACTAAAAGTTAAAACCCTAAAGTAGTTCAACTTGGCAATAAAAGAGAAGAACATATTAAACAGATTGTATTTCATAGCAGGATGTATGTTCATCTTTGCTCTGGCTGTCGTGTTTAAACTTTTAACTATACAGTTTGTGCAAGGTGATAAATACAGAAGTTTGGCTGAAGAGCGTACTATTAAAAATGTAGTAATTCCGGCAAACAGAGGCAATGTGTATTCAGTAAACGGAAATTTGCTAGCTACCTCTGTGCCTAAGTATGATATCAGAATTGATGCAGTTACTCCAAAAGCAAAAGTGTTTGAAAGTGAATTAAAAGGCTTGGCAGACTCTTTGTCAAAATTCTCAGGAAAGCCTTCTTCATTTTATCAAAATGAAATAAGAAAAGCTAGAGCTAACAAGAATAGGTACTATTTGCTAGCCCGTGATATTGGGTATTCTGATTATTTAAGGATGAGAAACTTCCCTTTATTAAAATTAGGAGCTTTTAAAGGAGGGCTAATTGTGGAGCAAACTACAAAAAGAGAACATCCTATGGGTGGTGTTGCTGAGAGAACCATTGGTTACGAGCGATATGATGAAAAAGGGAATGTAACAAGACCTGGAATAGATGGCGCTTTTGGTGTTAAATACCTGCGTGGAACAGATGGATTGAGGCTTAAGCAGAAAATTGGAAAAGGGCAGTGGAAACCCGTGGTAGACTATAATCAAGTAGAGCCGAAAGATGGTTATGATTTGTATACAACCATAAGTGTTAATATTCAAGATATTGCCCATCATGCTTTATTGCAACAATTAGAATACTATCAAGCTGAGCACGGTTGTGTTGTGGTTATGGAGGTAGCTACTGGAGAAATTAGAGCGATTTCTAACTTGGGAAGAACAAGCAGTGGTTCGTATTACGAGAAATTAAATTATGCTGTTGGGGAGTCTCATGAACCTGGGTCGACTTTTAAGCTTATGGCTTTAATGGCGGCTTTAGAGGATAAAGTGGTGGATACATCTACCGTTGTAGATACAAAGAGTGGGCGCAAAATATTTTACGGCCGCGCCATTAACGATTCAAAACACGGTGGTTATGGGAAAATTTCGGTAGCTAGAGCTATGGAAGTTTCTTCAAACATTGCATTTGCTAGTATTATTGATGATAATTATTCTGCTAAGCCAGAAAAATTTGTCAACCGATTAAAAAGTTGGTCTTTAAGTGAGCCTATTGGAATTTCAATTTTGGGAGAAGGAAAACCGGTTATTCCAGAGCCAGGACACTCATTATGGAGTAGGAATGCCTTACCATCTATGGCTTATGGTTATAATTTAAGATTAACACCATTGCAAACCTTGACATTTTATAACGCTGTTGCAAATGATGGAGTAATGGTGAAGCCTACTTTTATAAAAGAAGTGCGCGAGCTGAACAAAACGATAGAGACTTTTGATAAAATTATTGTTAATAATAAAATAGCTTCGGATAAGACTATAAGGGAAGTTCAGGAGATACTTAAAAACGTTGTGGTTCGTGGGACAGGTCGATCCTTATATTCACCGTATTTCTCCATGGCAGGAAAAACTGGAACGGCAAAAACAGAGTATTGGATGGATGATTGGGATAAAAACCCAAGATACGTGTCATCGTTTGCTGGATATTTTCCTGCCGAGAATCCAAAGTACTCATGTATTGTAATTATTCATAAACCTAGTATTAAAAAGGGGTATTACGGTGCTGATGTTTCTGGGCCAGTATTTAAGCGTATTGCTCAAAAAATATTTACCGACACCCCGCTTATAGATGAGATTGAAACCTTGCAGGTTAATAATAGGGCTGTAGATAAAGAGTTCGAAAATTACTATAAAACGGCTCAAACGTATAAAACCATTATGCCAAATGTTGTTGGTCTTCCTTTAATGGATGCTATAGCACTTTTGGAAAATATGGGCTTAAAAGTACAAACCCAGGGAATGGGTGTTGTTAAGAAGCAGTCCTTATTGCAAGGGATAAAAGTTAATAAAAACCAAAGAATAATAATCGAAGCCTCATGATGCTTTTAAAAGACATATTATATAAAGTAACCCTTCATGCTGTTGTTGGTAGCACGAGTGTGTCTATTAAAAACATAGATTTCGATTCTAGAAATATTTCGAAAGGCGATGTTTTTGTGGCAATTGTTGGAACGGTATCCAATGGTCATGATTATATCCAGAAGGCTATAGAGCTTGGAGCTCGTGCTGTTGTTTGTGAGGAAATTCCAGAAAACATTGTTGAAGGAGTAACCTATGTGCAGGTAGAAAGCACTTCCAAAGCCTTAGCTATTATGGCTTCCAATTTTTACGAAAATCCTTCAGAAAACTTGAAGTTGGTTGGAGTTACTGGAACCAACGGGAAAACAACTATTGCGTCTTTATTGTATCAACTGTTTAAAAAAGCGGGATACAAAGTAGGTTTGTTGTCTACCGTTAAAATTATGGTCGACAATAAAACTTATGAAACAAAGCATACTACTCCAGATTCTTTGACTATAAATAAGTATTTAAAGGAAATGAACGATGAAGGTGTGGCTTACTGCTTTATGGAAGTGAGTTCACATGGTGTACATCAAAATAGAACGGAAGGCTTACATTTTGAAGGAGGGATTTTTACCAATCTTTCCCATGATCACTTGGATTATCATAGATCCTTTGCTGAATATAGAGATGTCAAAAAGTCGTTTTTTGATAACCTGCCTGCTTCGGCTTTTGCGCTTGTAAATGTTGATGACAAGAATGGCTTGATTATGTTGCAAAACACTAAAGCAAAAAAATCAACCTATGCTTTAAAAGGTTATGCAGACTATCGTGCCCAAATTTTAGAAAACCAATTAAACGGGCTACTTCTTAAACTAAATGATAGTGAAGTTTGGACTAGGTTGATAGGGAATTTCAATGCTTATAATGTCCTTGCTATATATGCCACAGCTGATTTGCTTGGGTTGGAAAAAGTTGAAAATTTAAGGATAATTAGTGAATTGGAAAGTGTGGCTGGGAGGTTTCAGTATTTAATTTCAGCTGATAAAATAACAGCCATAGTCGATTATGCACATACTCCAGATGCTTTAAAAAATGTTTTAGAAACCATAAATAGTATCCGAACTAAAAACGAAGAATTAATTACTGTTTTTGGTTGTGGAGGGGATAGAGATAAAACAAAACGCCCAAAAATGGGACATATAGCCTCAGCGTTAAGTACCAAGGTTATTATTACTAGCGATAACCCTAGAAATGAAGTTCCTGAAACCATTATAGGGGAAATTGAAGCAGGAGTAGAGCCTCAAAATTTCAAAAAAGTAATTTCTATCACCGACAGAAAACAAGCTATTAAAACCGCTTGTCAGATGGCCAAGCCTAACGATATCATCCTGATTGCCGGGAAAGGACATGAAACCTATCAGGAAATTAAAGGAGAACGATTTGATTTTGATGATTTAAAAATAGTACAAGAATATTTAACCAAACTAGAAAAATAGACAGTATCACCTTGTGAGAAGTCGAAAGGTTTAAAAATGAAATGAATTTATGTTGTATTACCTATTTGAATATTTAGACACGCATTTCCAGATTCCAGGAGCAAGACTTTTTGGTTATATAACCTTTAGGGCTGCTGTGGCTATTATTTTGTCGCTCTTGATATCTACTATTTATGGAAAGCGTATTATTAGGTACTTACAGAGAAAACAAGTGGGCGAAACCATAAGGGATCTTGGTTTAGATGGTCAAGTAGAAAAAGCAGGAACTCCAACAATGGGAGGGCTAATTATTATTTTGGCCACTCTTATTCCAGTTTTATTGTTAGCTAGGCTAAATAATATATATATAATTTTATTAATAGTTACAACCTTATGGATGGGGTCTATTGGGTTTTTAGATGACTATATTAAAAAATTTAAGAATGATAAAGAAGGCTTAAAAGGAAGGTTTAAAGTTCTTGGTCAAGTTGGTTTAGGAATTATCGTAGGAGCTACCTTGTACTTTCATCCAGATGTGACTCTCAGGGAAAAATTACCCGTTGTTGAGCAACAAGAAATTCTAGCGGAAAATCCAAAAGTTGAATCTACCAAGCTTTTTAAAAATGAAGAGCGTTCAACTAAAACAACCATTCCTTTTGTAAAATCTAATGAGTTTGATTACGCCGATATTATAGCTTGGGTAAATCCGGATTGGGCAAAATATGCTTGGATGATTTTTATTCCAATCGTTATTTTCATTATAACTGCCGTATCAAATGGGGCTAATTTAACCGATGGTATTGATGGCTTAGCGGCTGGAACTTCGGCTATTATTGTGCTCACGTTGGGAATTTTTGCCTGGGTTTCCAGTAACATCGTTTTTTCAGATTATCTCAACATCATGTATATCCCTCGGGTGGAAGAAATTACAATTTACATAGCGGCCTTTGTTGGAGCATTGATTGGGTTTTTATGGTATAATGCTTATCCAGCCCAAGTATTTATGGGAGATACAGGAAGTTTAACTATAGGAGGAATTATAGCTGTTATAGCTGTGGCTGTAAGAAAGGAGTGGCTCATTCCTGTATTGTGCGGTATATTTTTAGCAGAAAATTTATCAGTGGTAATGCAGGTAAGTTGGTTTAAATATACCAAAAAGAAGTTTGGTGAGGGAAGACGAATTTTTAAAATGTCGCCTTTGCATCACCACTATCAGAAATCAGGATATCACGAAAGTAAAATAGTTACTAGATTTTGGATTGTTGGAATCTTATTGGCTATTATTTCTATTGTGACATTGAAAATTAGATAAGAATGAAGCAATTAATAGTCCTAGGTGGTGGAGAAAGTGGCGTTGGAACTGCACTTTTAGGGAAATCCAAAGGGTTTGAAGTTTTTGTTTCAGACAAGGGGAAAATTAAAGAAAAATATAAAGAAGTTCTTATACATAATGAGATTGAATGGGAAGAAGGTACGCATTCAGAACTAAGGATTTTAAAGGCAGACTTGGTTATGAAGAGTCCTGGAATACCAGATAAAGCGTTTTTAATAAAACAAATTCGTGAAAAAGGAATTCCAATTGTTTCTGAAATAGAATTTGCAGCAAGATACACGCAAGCTACTATTATAGGAATTACAGGAAGTAATGGGAAGACCACTACAGCATGCTTAACACATCATATTCTTAAACAAGAATTAGAAGTTGGTTTGGCGGGGAATATTGGTGACAGCTTTGCTAAACAAGTCTTGGAGAAGGATTATCCGAACTATGTCTTGGAGATAAGTAGTTTTCAATTAGATGATATCGTGGATTTTAAACCACATATTGCGGTAATTACGAACATAACTCCTGATCATTTGGATAGATATGATTATCAATTTGAAAAATATATCAATTCAAAATTCAGAATTGTTTTAAATCAAACAAAGGAGGACTATCTGATTTATGATGCAGACGACCCAGTGATATTAGAATGGCTAGAAAAACATCCAATTCAATCGAAATTATTGCCTTTTTCACTAGTAAAGAAAATAGAAAATGGCGCGTATTATAACGACAATAAAATAACCATAACAATAGATAATAACCAAATAGATATGTCAACAAGAGACTTAACATTAGAAGGTAAACACAATATTAAAAATGCCATGGCTGCATCTACGGTAGCTCAATTATTACGCATAAGAAAACAAACGATTAGAGAGAGTCTAGAGAACTTTCATGGTGTTGAACATAGGTTAGAACAAGTTTTAAAAATAAATAAAGTTCAGTATATAAATGACTCTAAGGCAACCAATGTTAATGCAACCTACTATGCTTTAGAAAGTATGGATGCACCAACCGTTTGGATTGTTGGAGGTGAGGATAAAGGAAATAATTATCAAGAATTATATCCGTTTGTCAACGAAAAAATTAAAGCCATTATCTGTTTGGGTGTCGATAACGAAAAGTTACTGGAAAACTTCAGTTCTATGGTTGATGTTATTATTGTAACCCAAAGCATGACTGATGCGGTTAAAGCGGCGTACAAATTAGCTGAAGCAGGTGATAATGTGTTGCTTTCTCCGGCGTGTGCAAGTTTCGATTTGTTTGAAAACTATGAAGATAGAGGAAGACAGTTTAAGCAAGCAGTAAGAAATTTATAATAAAATCTGTTACAAACAGAAAAAAAGAAGTGAAGACGTTTAGCGAATAGGAATTCGTTACAATAAAAAATGAAACACATATTTAAAAACATAAAAGGAGATCGATTAATCTGGGCAATAGCTGCTTTACTTGCACTATTCTCATTCCTTCCAGTGTATAGCGCTGCTAGTAATTTGGCATACGTTGGCGAGGGCGGCAATACTTTTGTTATTTTCTTAAAGCATTTAATGCATTTGTTTTTAGGTTTTATTATTATGTATGGGGTTCATAAAATTCCATATCGTTATTTCAAAGGCTTGTCGTTAGTGCTTGTTCCGGTTGTTATTGTATTGTTGATTTTAACCATGCTCCAGGGTACCACTATAGATGGTGCAAATGCTAGTAGATGGATACAAATTCCAATAGTCAACATGTCTTTTCAAACATCGACTTTTGCCTTTGTTGTTTTAATGGTTTTTGTAGCAAAATATATGTCGAAAATTAAGGATGAAGACGTCTCATTTAAAGATACTATTTTACCTTTGTGGGCTCCTGTTTTCATAGTCTTGGTGCTTATTTTGCCAGCTAACTTTTCAACAGCAGCCATTATGTTTGTAATGGTTTTAATGTTGGTGTTTTTAGGAGGATATCCTATTAGGTATTTAGCCGTTATTATTGGTGCTGGAATTTTGGCCTTAACACTATTCGTTCTAATAGCGAAAGCTTTTCCAGATGCTATGCCAAATAGGGTTGATACTTGGATGAGTAGGATTGAAAACTTCTCAAGTGATGGAGACTCTGAGGCCGATTATCAAATAGAAAAAGCTAAGATTGCTATTGCAACAGGAGGCATACAAGGAGTTGGGCCGGGGAAAAGTATTCAAAAAAACTTTTTACCTCAGTCCTCATCAGATTTTATTTACGCTATTATAGTTGAAGAATATGGTTTAATAGGAGGTTTGGTTTTAATGATATTTTATCTGTGGTTATTGTTTAGAATTGTTATTGTATCACAAAAAGCAGACACCATTTTTGGGAAATTATTAGTGTTGGGAGTTGGCTTGCCTATTGTATTTCAGGCCTTAATAAATATGGCTGTTGCGGTAGAATTATTTCCTGTTACAGGACAAACTTTACCTTTAATAAGTAGTGGAGGAACCTCTATTTGGATGACATGTATGGCCCTTGGTATAATACTAAGTGTTAGTGCTAAAAGAGAAGAAATAAAAGAACAAGAAGAAAAAGAAGACAATCCGTTGGAGATTTTGTCGGAAGCTATATAAGTACTTAGAGCTAAAAGTTGAATTTTAAAAAATAATAAGTTTCCTTTTAAAGGAGATGTCCGAAGGACAATGGGACAAAATAAAAGAACATATAAAATTATTTTATCAGGAGGTGGAACAGGTGGCCATATCTATCCAGCTATTGCAATTGCTAATGAATTAAAGCAACGTTATCCTGATGCTGAATTTTTATTTGTAGGAGCCAAAGACCGAATGGAAATGGATAAAGTGCCACAAGCTGGTTATGAAATTGAAGGGCTTTGGATTTCGGGTATTCAACGTGAGTTGACATTGAAAAATTTAAGCTTTCCTTTTAAGCTAATAAGTAGTTTGTATAAAGCAAGACAGATAGTAAGCAGATTTAAACCAGATGTGGTAATTGGAACTGGTGGATTTGCTAGCGGACCACTATTACAAGTCGCTAGTTCGAAAGGGATACCATGTTTAATTCAGGAACAAAATTCCTTTCCGGGAATAACCAATAAGCTGCTTTCTAAAAATGTAGATAAAATTTGTGTGGCTTATGATGGTTTGGAACGATTTTTTCCTGAAAATAAAATAATAAAAACAGGAAATCCTGTTAGACAAGGGTTGTTGGATATCGATTCTAAAAGAGAAAAGGCTTTAGAGTTTTTCGGTTTAAGTAAGGAGAAAAGAACCTTATTTGTTTTAGGGGGAAGTTTAGGAGCAAGACGTATTAATGAGTTAATAGAAAAGGAATTTGATTTTATATTAACACAAAACATGCAGATTATCTGGCAGTGTGGAAAACTGTATTACGATAAGTATAAAATTTATGATAATACCAAACACATTCAAGTTCATGATTTTATAAACAACATGGATTTAGCTTATGCAGCGGCCGATGTAATAATATCCCGCGCTGGAGCAAGTTCTGTATCAGAATTGTGTATAGTTGGAAAACCTGTCATATTTATTCCTTCGCCAAATGTGGCCGAGGACCATCAAACAAAAAATGCTATGGCTGTTGTTAATGAAAAAGCAGCTTTGCTAATTAAAGAAGCAGATTTAGAAGTAGATTTTGAAAATGCCTTTTCACAACTAATGGCGTCTTCAGAAAAACAAGCTGAATTAAGTGTTAATATAAAAAAGTTAGCATTAGTGGACGCCACAAATCATATAGTTGACGAAGTAGAAAAACTGTTAAACAAGTAAATTGTAGTTCGAGTTTAATCGAGGCTAAAAAGAATATGAATTTAGACAACATAGATAACGTATATTTTATAGGAATTGGAGGTATAGGTATGAGTGCTTTAGCCAGATATTTCCATGCCAAAAATAAGCGTGTTGCTGGATACGATAAAACCCCAACGGATATTACTGCCGATTTGGAAGCTATCGGTATTCAAGTTCATTTTGATGATTCTGTGGCAAATATACCCGAGCCTTTTTTTAATTATGAAACTACTTTAGTTGTTTATACACCAGCCGTTCCTAAATCGAATATGGAATTGGTTTATTTTAAAAATGAACTAGGTTATACACTTTTAAAGCGTTCTCAAGTTCTTGGGTTAATTACTGAAAACACCTTTTGCCTAGCAGTAGCCGGTACCCATGGAAAAACAACAACAACCAGTATTTTAGGACATTTGTTAAATGAATGTGAGGTTCCTGTAACTGCTTTTTTAGGAGGAATAAGCGAAAACTATAATTCAAATTTAATTCTAAGGGGAACCGAGGTTACCGTGGTAGAGGCCGACGAATTTGATAGGTCATTTTTAACGCTTTCTCCAGATATAGCATGTATTACTTCAATGGATGCAGACCATTTGGATGTTTATGGAGATGCTTCAGAATTGATAAAATCCTTTGGAGATTTTTCTAGAAAAGTGAAAGAAAATGGTAAGTTGTTTGTGAAAAATGGATTACCAATTAAAGGCTTGACTTATGGAATTGAGGATCAATCAGATTATTCAGTTCACAATATAAAAATAGAAGATGGCGCCTATGTTTTTGATGTAAAAACCCCAAAAACAACACTTGAAAATTTACGATTTAATCTACCTGGTAGACATAATTTGTCGAATGCATTAATAGCCTTGGCGATGGCTGTAGAATATGGTTGCCCTCACCAACAGCTCGCCAATGCTTTAGCATCTTATAAGGGAGTTAAACGAAGATTTTCATATCATATAAAAACAGAGGAGCTTGTTTATATTGATGATTATGCGCATCATCCAGAAGAAATAAATGCTGTTTATCATGCCGTTCGGGAAATGTATCCTGGAAAAAAAGTGCTGGTAGTTTTTCAGCCTCATTTATATAGTAGAACAAGTGATTTTGTAGACGATTTTGCTAAAAGTTTATCCCAATTCGATGAGGTAGCTCTCTTGGAGATTTATCCAGCAAGAGAACTGCCAATGGAAGGTGTTAGCTCGGAATGGTTGTTGGGTAAAATTAAAAATACGAATAAGCAGCTTATCGCTAAAAATGAAATTATTTCAAAAATAAAGGAAAGTCAGGCTCAGGTAGTATTAACACTTGGAGCTGGAGATATAGGAGAAGAAGTTAAACATATTAAAAAAGCATTGCAGGTTGAAAATTAACTGGAATTACATAAAAATGATTGCTTTACTATTTTTAGTAGTGTTCTTGTATGCCTTTTCATCAGCAAAAAATAAGGTTAGAAAAGTGTCTGATCCTGTTATTAATTTTAAGGGAGATGATAATCTTTTCATAACCCATGAAAATGTTAGTAAGTTGTTAATACTAAATGGAGAAGGGCTTGTAAATAAGCCTAAAGAAAGTTTAGATTTGAATGTTTTGGAAACTGCCCTAAATTCTAACCAAACAATTAAGTCTGCTCAAGTATATTTATCTGTAAACGGATTACTTACAGTAGATATTGAGCAAAAAAAACCTATAGCCAGAGTACGTACGGATGCATCTTTTTATATAGATGACGAAGGTAGTTATATGCCATTGTCATCTAATTATACTGCGCGGGTACCTTTAGTTACAGGAAATATTGATAAAAATGACCTTTCAAATGTGTTTGTAGTTGCTAAAAAAGTAAATGAAGATGAGTTTTTAAAAAAACATGTGATAGAGATTCAACAAACAAAAGATCAACAGTACTTTTTAAAACTCAGACAAAGCCGCTTTACAGTGCAGCTTGGAGGGTTGAAAAATTTAGATAAAAAAATAATGAATTTAAAAGCATTTTATAAAAAGGCTTTAAAGGAGAAGTCGCTCGATAATTATAAGAATGTTAATTTACAGTTTGATAGTCAGGTTGTGTGCACCAAAATATAAACTATGGAAAAAAATATTGCAGTAGGATTAGACATAGGGACCACAAAAATTGTGGCCATGATTGGTCGTAAGAATGAATATGGGAAAGTTGAAATACTAGGAATTGGAAAATCTAAAAGTCTAGGTGTGCATCGTGGTGTAGTTAATAATATTACACAAACGATACAATCTATTCAACTTGCAACCCAAGAAGCAGAGGCAGCATCAGATTGTAAAATTGAAAATGTAACGGTTGGTATTGCAGGGCAACATATAAGAAGTTTGCAACACAGCGATTATATAACAAGATCAAATTCCGATCAGGTTATAGATGAAGACGATATTGATCGTTTAATTAATCAAGTTCATAAACTGGTTATGCTGCCTGGTGAAGAAATTATCCATGTGCTTCCTCAAGAATATAAAGTTGATGGTCAGGCAGAAATTACAGAGCCAGTAGGAATGTATGGTGGCAGACTAGAAGCTAATTTTCACGTGGTGGTTGGTCAGGTTACCTCTATGAGGAACGTAGGACGTTGTATAAAAAGTGCCGGACTAAACTTAGAGGGAATCACTCTTGAGCCTTTAGCTTCAGCCCATGCCGTTTTAAGTCGTGAAGAAAAAGAAGCTGGAGTTGCATTAATCGATATAGGAGGTGGAACAACAGATTTAGCAGTTTTTAAAGATGGTATTATTCGGCATACAGCTGTAATCCCATTTGGTGGAAACGTCATAACAGAAGACATTAAGGAAGGTTGTTCAATTATTGAAAAACAGGCAGAACTTTTAAAAGTGAAATTTGGCTCAGCTTGGCCAGGTGAAAATAAGGATAACGAAATTGTGTCCATTCCAGGACTAAGAGGAAGGGAACCAAAAGAAATAACCTTAAAAAACCTATCTAAAATTATTCATGCGAGAGTTGTAGAAATAATTGAGCAGGTTTATTCCGAAATTAAAAATTACGGACATGAAGAGCAAAAAAAGAAACTTATTGCTGGAATTGTTTTAACCGGTGGAGGTGCCCAATTAAAACATTTAAAGCAATTGGTTGAATACATTACAGGAATGGATACAAGAATAGGTTATCCAAACGAACATTTAGCCGGAGATAGTGACGGCGATATTACAAGTCCTCAGTTTGCTACTGCAGTTGGTTTAGTTATGGACGGTTTGAAAAGACAAGAAAGAAAAAAAGCAGAAAAAATTATTGAAGAGGCCGTAGAAAATGAAGCAGTAGTAGAAGATGAGGAGGAAGAAGAAAAAGAAGTTATTAAGCCTCGAAAACTTTCGTTTCTAGAAAAGTTTACTGATAAGATGAGAGACTTTTTAGACAGCGTTGAATAAAATTAGTACAAAAAAATAATCCAAAAAGATATTTTAAATATCGCAAAAAGTAATAGAATCATTAAAAAACGAAATTCATGAGCAGCAACAAAGAATTCGAAAACAGCATTTCATTCGATTTACCTAAAAATCAATCAAATGTTATTAAGGTTATAGGAGTTGGAGGAGGAGGTAGTAATGCCATTAATCACATGTTCCAACAAGGTATAAAAGGAGTAGATTTTGTAATCTGTAATACAGATGCACAAGCACTACAAAATAGTGGAGTACCAAATAAAATTCAATTGGGGTTAAACCTAACTGAAGGATTGGGAGCAGGAGCAAACCCTGATGTTGGAGAACAATCTGCAATAGAAAGTTTTGAAGACATACAACGCATGTTAGATACCAATACAAAAATGGTGTTTATTACTGCTGGAATGGGTGGAGGAACTGGAACAGGAGCAGCTCCAATAATTGCTAAAATGGCTAAGGATTTAGATATTTTAACTGTAGGAATTGTAACTATGCCTTTCCAGTTTGAAGGAAAAATGCGTAACCAACAAGCACAAATAGGAATAGAAAACTTACGTAGTTGTGTCGATTCTTTAGTAGTTATTAATAATAATAAACTTCGTGAAGTTTACGGGAATCTTGGGTTTAAAGCAGGGTTTTCTAAAGCAGACGAAGTCCTATCTACAGCAGCAAGAGGTATTGCTGAAGTAATTACACATCACTATACGCAAAACATCGATTTACGTGATGCTAAAACCGTTCTAAGCAATAGTGGAACCGCTATCATGGGGTCTGCTACTTCTTCAGGGCAAAATAGGGCGAAAGAAGCTATTAGTAGAGCATTGGATTCCCCTTTGTTAAACGATAATAAAATTACCGGAGCCAAGAATGTATTGCTGCTTATTGTATCTGGTGCTCAAGAAATTACTATTGATGAAATAGGTGAAATTAACGATCACATTCAAAATGAAGCTGGTCATGGTGCCAATATTATTATGGGTGTTGGTGAAGACGAATCTTTAGAGGAGTCTATTTCTGTTACTATTATTGCAACTGGATTTAATATCGATCAACAAGATGAAATTTCAAATACCGAAGTAAAAAAGGTTATTCATCCATTGGAAGACGACAATCCTTTAGAAAGAGAATTGACAAAAAAGGAACAGGCACCGGCAATCATTAAACCACTTATTGAATTAGAGGATAAGACCAAAACTCCTGTGGTTAAGCATACTTTAAATTTTGAAGAAGAAGAAAGTTTTGCTACAACAAAAAAAGAAGCTTCTAATAATGAGTTCATACCAACCACAGAAGCTATTAAGAATATTGATGTTGATTATAAAGAAGTTTCAACTAATATAGAATCAGATGATTTCGTTATTACTGAAGTTTCAAAGAAAGTAGAGGAAGACAAATTTGAAATTGAAGAAGAAAGACAAATAACTCTAACTTTTGATATGCCAATTAGTAATACTAAAACGTTTGAAAAAGAAGAGGACGAAGCTCCGGAAATATTTCATTTAGACGACAGTATAAAGGACATTCCAGTTAATAACCCTGTAGAGGTTATTCCTGTTACAGAAACAAATGCAAAAGGCGAAACTCGATACGCTTTAGATGATTATTTTGAAATGGAATCTGGAATAAACAACCATCAAAGTCAGAAAAAAACTATTGAAATTCCTAAAGAATTGGATAATGAAATCGTGTTTGAAAGAAAAACGATTAATGAACCAGCAGTTAAGGAAACAACTGAAGAAATAGATCCATTGCATAGTCCAATCTCTGATTTACTTAAAGAACGAGCCGAAGAGCGCAGACGTAAAATGAAGGATTTCAATTATAAATTCAATAATGCTAAAATTGACGATATAGAGCGAGTACCTGCATACAAACGTCGTGGTATTGATATAGATGATACACAACATTCATCTGTTTCTAGTATGTCAAGAACTAGTGTTAGTATAGATGATAACGACGAAATACAATTTAGAAGCAACAATTCCTTCTTACATGATAATGTTGATTAATAGCAATTAAGTTTAATGTGAGTGCTTCATCGAAAACCCGAGAAATCCTGTTGATTTCTCGGGTTTTTAAATTGATGCCTTTTTCACTTCTTAGAAAACAGTATATAAAAAGACAGGTAATTCTTGCCTTAACTAAAAATGCCTGCCTTTAGATGTGTTATTAAATGCCTACTTTTTTATATCTTCGTAGGCTCTTAACAAAATATAAAAATGAGTTTAGAACAAGATATCATGACGGCTTTAAAAGACGCCATGAAAAGTAAAGATCAAACAGCGTTAACGGCTTTACGAGCTGTTAAATCAGCCATTTTGTTGGCTCAAACGGAAAACGGGTCTAAGGAAGCGTTAACAGAAGAACAAGAGCTTAAAATACTCCAAAAACAAGTTAAACAACGTAGGGATAGTGCTGCTGTTTATTTAGATCAAGGCCGTAAGGATTTGGCAGAGCCAGAATTGGCAGAGGCGGAGGTTATTTCACAATTTTTACCTGAAGCTCTTACAGAAGAAGAGATTGAAAAAGTAGTTGTTATGACTATTGAAAGTATCGGAGCAGAAGGCATGAAAGATATGGGGAAAGTTATGGGTATTGTTAGTCAGGAATTAGCTGGGCAAGCAGATGGAAAGACTATTTCAAATATAGTAAGAGCTAAGTTGTCTTAAAATATAAATATTATTGGACCTTTTAAGTCTTTAAATCTTGAAAGGTTTTAATGGCTGCGTAGTTCAACTGGATAGAATATCAGATTTCGGCTCTGAGGGTTGGGGGTTCGAATCCCTTCGCGGTCACAAACAAAAAAAAGCTGTATTTCAAATCAAGTTGCTTGAATTTGTAATACAGCTTTTTCGTTTTAAATATTTAGCTCAGAAATATGTCTATTTACAATGCTGTTTATTTGCTTGTCTGCATGATTTTTATCATTCTTTTTAATGATTTAGAGAACTATCTTTAGGAAAGAATTTAAAACCTAGATGATGAAACAAAGAGCGCCTATTTCAAATATCATGACAAAGGAAGTCATTACTTTAAGTTGTAAAGACGATTTAGAAACTGCAGAGCAAATTTTCAAAAAAAATAAAATTAGGCATATTCCGGTAGTTAGTGGCGATAAAATAATTGGTATGTTAAGCTATACCGATTTATTAAGAATTAGCTTTGCTGATGCTGTAAATGAAGATGAAGAATCGGTAGATACTGTTGTATACAATATGTTTACTATTGAACAGGTTATGGCTAAAAACTTGACCACAGTTACATCAACAACAAGCATCAAGGAGGTAGCTGAAATTTTGGCTAAAAAAGAGTTTCATGCCTTGCCGGTTGTAGATAACAAAAAGTTAGTAGGTATTGTTACTACTACCGATTTAATAAAGTATTTAATTGAACAACTCTAACTAGTAGATAGCTCAATAAATAAAAAAAGCTCCAAAGGGAGCTTTTTTTTATGAATTTGCAATCTGTTTTAATTGCTTTATTGTTTCTGTAGGATTAGCACTTTTAAAGACATGGCTTCCTGCAACAAAAGCATTTGCACCACAGGCCACCAATTGTTTTATGTTTTTGTCCGTTACACCGCCATCAATTTCAATGATGGTGTTTAAACCTTGCTCATCAATCATACGTCTTAGTTTTTTAATTCTGTTGTAGGTCATCTCTTCAAATTTCTGACCTCCAAAACCTGGATTGATAGACATAAGTAATACCATATAGCATTTTGGTAGAATATCCTCTAGAACAGAAATTGGTGTTGTTAAATTTAAAACTACACCAGCCTTGCATCCTGCATCTTCTATTTGAGTAAGTGTTCTGTGTAAATGCACTGTCGATTCGTAATGTACTGTAATAATATCAGCTCCAACTTTAGCAAATTCTTCAATATAGCGTTCGGGTTTTTCAATCATTAAGTGCACGTCTAACGGTTTAGTAGCGTGTTTTTTTATGGCTTGAATTACTGGCATACCGTAAGAAATGTTTGGTACAAAATGTCCATCCATTACATCTATATGAAACCAGTCGGCATCACTGTTATTAACCATTTCTACATCGCGTTGCATGTTGCCAAAGTCGGCAGCCAACATGGAAGGTGCTATTATTTTCGAGTTCATTGTTGTGTTGTTGTTTTGTTTGTGCAAAGATAGATAAAAAATAGGTTTGCATTCAGCAGTTTTCAATGCTAGTCTACGTACGGCTAAATGGAAGGTGTTTTCCTTAGAATATGAATAAGGAATGGTATAAAAAAAATGAAGCCAGAGTAATCAGCTCTGGCTTCTTTCATCAATCAAAAAACGAACAGTTATTCCACACGTAAGCGTGTAAATCTGATACTGTTTGTTACTGAAAAATTCCAATTTTAAAAACCTTAAACAACTGAAGTTTAAGTCTTTTTTAATTGGAATTTAATAGGTTTAACCTAGGTAAGTTTTTAATATTTTACTTCTAGATGTGTGTTTTAATCTGCGAATCGCTTTTTCTTTAATTTGTCTAACACGTTCCCTAGTTAGGTCAAACGTTTCACCAATTTCCTCTAAAGTCATAGGGTGTTGATTTCCTAAGCCAAAGTATAAACGGATTACGTCTGCTTCACGAGGTGTTAAAGTTTCAAGAGCTCGTTCAATTTCTGTACGTAAAGATTCGTGTAGTAAATCTCTATCTGGATTTGGTGACTCTCCACTATTTAATACATCGTATAAGTTAGAGTCTTCTCCTTCAACTAATGGAGCATCCATACTTACGTGGCGGCCGGAATTTTTCATAGACTCCTTAACGTCGTTAATGGTCATGTCTAATTCTTTTGCAATTTCTTCTGCACTTGGCGGACGTTCGTGAGCTTGTTCTAAAAATGCAAATGTTTTATTTATTTTATTAATAGAACCAATTTTATTTAAAGGTAAACGAACAATACGAGATTGCTCGGCCAAGGCTTGTAAAATAGATTGTCTAATCCACCAAACAGCGTAAGAAATAAATTTAAAACCACGAGTCTCATCAAAACGTTGTGCGGCTTTTATAAGTCCTAAATTTCCTTCGTTAATTAAATCTGGTAAGGTTAAACCTTGATTTTGATATTGCTTAGCTACCGAAACAACGAAACGTAAGTTAGCTTTTGTCAACTTTTCTAAAGCAAGTTGATCTCCTGCTTTAATACGTTGTGCTAATTCTACTTCCTCGTCTGCAGTAATTAAGTCAACTTTTCCAATTTCTTGAAGATATTTGTCTAGGGAAGCGGTTTCTCTATTGGTAACCTGCTTGGTAATTTTA